>CALJSB010000014.1 GCA_937976305.1 uncultured Acidimicrobiales bacterium | reverse complement strand
TGGGGTCCGCTTCCCGCAGGAGTTCTTGGCCCCACACATCGAGGGGCCGGCGGACGCAACCCCGATTCACACCCAAACGTCGTCACCGCAACGCTGATCGAGGCCGCCTCCGAAGAGACTGCGGTTGGCGTCGAGGCGTTGATCATCGAAGCGAACCTCGACGACACCACCGGCGAGGTCCTCGGACGCACGATCGAGGTTCTGCTCGCAAAGGGCGCTGACGACGCATGGACCCAACCCATCACCATGAAGAAGGGCCGACCCGGCCACCTCCTCGGCGTGCTGTGCCGACCCGACCTCGCCTCCGAGCTACGCCACGTCATCAGCGCCGAAACAGGTTCGCTCGGCACCCGCGTGCGATCCGTAGTGAAACACCCGCTTCCCCGCTCATTCGGCGTTGTCGAGGTCCGCGGCCACAACGTGGCAATGAAAATCGGACCCCATCGGGCGAAGCCCGAGTACGACGATTTGGTCGCTGTTTCAGAGGCAACTGGCGTGCCTGTTCGATCCCTGGCCGACGAGGCAGTTGCGGCCTGGATGGCGCTCGCTCTGGACGATGACTCCGTCGAGGCGACACACTAAGCAGGTGACCATGGCTTCAGTCGATCGAGATCTCCGACTTCGGATCGGACTCGCGTGGCGAGAGATGCGCCGCGGCGCTGCTGCGGCGAAGCTCAAAGAGCTGCTGTACAACAGCCCAAACGAGGAACCACTCGATCAGGCGCTCGCTGATGCTCTCGGTGTGTTGTACCAGAGCGGCCCGATGCGAATGGGCGAGCTGGCCGATGCTCTGCACATCTCCCCCGCCTCGACCACTCGGGCGGTGTCATGTCTTGCCGATCGCGGCTATGCCGAGCGAGTGAAGGCAGCTGATGATCAGCGCTCGATTTTGGTCTCTGCCACTGAAGACGGCCGGGCCCGGTACCGCGTGATCGCGGGACGAATCAACGATGGTCTCGACACGGTTCTGTCCCAGTTCACCGCAGAAGAACTCGACCAGTTCGCCAACTATCTCGAACGGTTCAACACGTCGCTGGCTGGCTTGTCAGCCGACTGGCAGTCCGACCTCTAGCCCTCGACGTCGAACGAAGTTCGATTCCGTCGCGCTTTCGTGTGACAATCGCGCCATGAAGGCTGCTGTATTGAACTCGTGTCCAGGCCATCTCGATATCGAAGATGTCGAGATCGGCGAACCCGGCCCCCGCGAGGTACTCATCAAGACCTCGGCTGCAGGTCTTTGCCACTCTGATCTGCATTTCATGGAAGGCCTCTACCCCCACCCATGCCCTGCGGTGCTCGGCCACGAATCAGCCGGCGTCGTCGAGGCGGTCGGGTCGATGGTGCACTACGTCGAGCCTGGTGACCACGTGATCACGTGCCTCTCGGCGTTCTGCGGTCACTGCGAACAGTGCATCTCCGGCCACCTCTCACTGTGTGAGAACAAGGGCACCGAACTCGTGCGTCAACCCGGCGAAGGCTCACGCATCACCCGCAACGGCGAGGACGTCAACCAGTTCCTGCACCTCTCATCATTTGCCGAGAAGATGCTCATCCACGAGCAAGCGCTCGTGAAGATCGACAAAGAGATGCCGCTCGACAAAGCGGCGCTTATCGGCTGCGGCGTCACCACCGGCCTCGGTGCGGTCTTCCGCACGGCCAAGGTCGAGCCGGGCTCGACGGTTGCCGTCATTGGTTGTGGCGGCATCGGCCTCTCCGCCATTCAGGGTGCTCGCATTGCCGGCGCCAACAAGGTGATAGCCGTCGACATGGTTGGCTCGAAGCTCGAGTTGGCTCAACAACTCGGTGCAACACACATCGTTGATGCGTCGAAGGACGATCCGGTCGCAGCGGTGAAGGATCTCACCAACGGCGGCGTGCACAACGCCTTTGAGGCGGTGGGTTTGAAGCAGACCGCAGAGCAGTCGTTCAACATGCTGCGCAACGGCGGACAAGCCACGGTGATCGGGATGATCCCGGTGGGCACCACGGTTGAGCTTCACGGCGTCGAGCTGCTCTACGAGAAGAAGCTCACCGGCTCAAACATGGGCTCAAACCAGTTCCGCACCGACATGCCCCGGTTCGTCGAGATGTACATGGACGGCCGCTTGATGCTCGACGAGATGGTGTCGAACCACATCTCCCTCGACGAGATCAACGAAGGCTTCGAGACGATGAAGACCGGTGCGGTCGCCCGCTCGGTGATCACCTTCGACTGAGCCTCAGCTCAGCGGCGCCCCCAGGCGGCCGAACGCTCTTCAGACCTCGACCGGCTCCGATGGCTGCAGATCACCAGGGGTGGCCTCGTCGCGAGCTGCGGCAGCCGTCTCGAGCAGTTGGTAGACCACGATCGCAGCTGCCGCAACGGCCCCCATGACCACCATCGCCGAGCGCAATCCAATCACTTCGGCAAGTGCGCCGAGCGGAGCCGCCGCAATACCAAAACCGGCAAACGACAACTGCATGAGCGACTGCACGCGACCCCGCATCACTTCGTCAGCTGCGGTGAGCGCGAGGGTGTTCGACAGCGACTGATAGGCGGTGGTGAATCCGCCGATGATCACCACGATGCCGAAGGCAGCGAAGATCGTTGGCGCAGTTCCGAGCACCATCACGGTGACGCCGAATCCAAGCCCTGATGCGACCATGATGCGCTTGGCGTTGGGCCCGTCGGCCAACGCCGCCAACGGGACCGAAACAATGACCGCGCCGATGGCGCTGGCCGTGCTGATGAGCCCGACCCATGTTTCGCCACGGTCAAAGATCCCCTCGACCAGGGCAGGGATGAACGCCACATAGTTGAAGCCGAACATGATGACGAAGAACGACGTCAGCACAAGGCGGCGCAGCGAAGGAATGCTGTTGACGTAGCGCACGCCGGCAGCGATCTCAGAGAACGGATTGCGCGGCGTCGCATCCACGGCTGGCCGGTGCGGAAGGCGCATGATCTGAACCAGCGACAAGAACGAGATGAAGGCCGAAAGCAGGTAGGCGCCTCCCACTCCAAACAGCGCCCAACCAGCGAGCGCTCCGGCAACTGCGGGTGCGAAGACCCTGGTGCCGTTCATGCTCAGCAGGGACAACGTGATGGCGTTACCGAGCTGATCTCGGCCGACGAGTTCAGAGGCCATGGCCACGCGTGCGGGGCCGTAGAAGGCGAAGGCCAGCCCCTGGGCCACAGAGGCAACGAGCAACATCCAAAATTCGATCATGTCGGCAACAACGATCACACCCATGGCGACCGCGGCAACGAAGATCAAGACTTGGCTCCAGAGCAGCACTGTCTTTTTGGCGAAACGATCTGCGACGACACCGCCAAAAGGTGTTGCCACCAACATCGTGAGGCCGAAGACGAGGTAGACGAGACCAAGCGCTGACTCTCGCTCAGTGAGCTGCCAGGCAAGAATGCCTCGCAGCACGAACTGGCCCTGCACCGACATGAACGAGAAGACGCCCGCCCACCAGAGGATCTTGTATTCCGGGATGCGCAATGACGAGAAGGCGTCTCGCATCGATGGTTTGGCCGGAAGATTCATGATTCGAACTTCAAACTACTGCTGTCTCAACACCTTGAGCGAACTAGTAGAAAGTGACCCTTGTCTCACCGAGGCGAGAACGTTGGCTCTGACCAGCAAGGGTTCGAGCTCTATTGATACGAGGCTTCGAGCCACCACGTGCCGTCTTCGATCACCAACAGATGGGCTGATCCATCATCGAGTACCACCTGCATTCGGGCCCGTCGACGGTGCGCCATCACGTCCCACCACCGCTCGTCGGCCGGCCACGGCCCGGCCCACGCTTGCACGGTCCGACGACGCACGGCCCCCACCACCACAGCGGGTTGTGCGGTGAGCTCACCCCGCCCAGTGACGCCGACCCCAACGCCGGCGGCATCCAAGAGCTCAATTGCTGCTGGATCAATCGACACCTTGGCCGGAGCAGGCAGAGGCAGACGACCCGGCCAAGGGTCGGAGATGAAGTGCTGTTTGGTTGCCACGCGTTCTTCACCAAGATCGACCGCTGCGGCCGGGATCAACGAGATCTGCTCAACCGGCCCTCTTCCACCTCTCCACTCAGGCACCGAAACAGATTCCGGGCCAAGCAAACCCTGGATTCGGGCAACGGCCCTGGTCACTTCATCGGCCCGCTCGGCCCGCCCACCCCAAAAGCCGAGCTGGCGGCCCGTTGCAGCAACAACCTCGTCGGGGATCAAGCTGAGCCGCACAATGCCCGCACCAACCCCCACCTCGTCTGGCTCAGCGGCATCAGCATGCTCACCAGCCGCGACAGTCACTGCCCGAGCATTCATCTCGGCGGCCTGCCGAGCCGATCGTGCAATGTGCAACCACCCATCGAGTTGCCACCGAGCTCGCTCAGCCAACGCCCCCGCCGACAACGCTCCCTCGTGACGCCACAGCCGCACGTGCGTTTCACCCGCTTCGGTCTCGGCTTCGATCGCCACCCGCACACAGGCCAGACCATTGCCGGCGAGCGTTGCGTGTAACTCATCGGCCAATGCCTTTGCCGCAAAGGCACAACGATCGATCCGAATCGCTGCCGGCTCGAACTGCCAGGTGACCGCCATGTCGGGGGCAGGGCGTCGCAGATCAGGAGGGTGCTCGTCGCCGCCCCGAGCCAACCGGTGAGCAATCTGTCCGGCCTGCCCAAACCGACCAACAACATCGGCAGGGGCAAGGGCAGCAAACGCCCCCAACGTCGTGAGCCCCAACCGGCCAAGCACATCGGCCAACTCGACATTGCCGATCTCACCAATCGCCACCGGGGCGAGAAACGACGCAGACTCCCCCGGGGGAACAACAACGGCATCGCCGATGTCGGGTTGCACCGCCCGAGCAGCAAGCCGGGCGGCAAACACACCATCAGCAACACCGACTCGGCACGCGCCACGGCCTGCCAACACGGGCTCAACAGCGGCAACCACCTCATCGGTCAGTAGCGCATCACCACCAAAGAACCGCGACGGGCCTCGTGTTGGAAACCCGACAAGACCAGGCCCCGTCACCTCGACCTCAGGCGTGATGCCTTCGAGCGCTGCCGCCACCGGCTCAAACAACCGCCCCTCACGATCGACATCTCGTTCGAGAACAGCAAGATCGGGGCACCGACCCTGCGCGTCGCGACGACGGATCCCCACCGCGACCCCTTCCTCACGAGCAGCGGGCGAACAGGCAATCACCCGATTCGCCACCACAACAGCGGCAGGCTCATCAAGGGGCACACCCCAGGCCACCACCGGCCAATCAGGGCACCACACCACGAGCATGCGCGTACTTTCCGCTGCTGCACTGACGCTCATTCGCTGACTGGGGCAAGGCGGCCGTGTTCGTTGGGGAGCCACACCGAGCAGGCCTCGGTCGGGCCACCGGTTCGCCGGCCACGCACCATCACCTTCGCCTGACGGCGACGAAGATGCCCGTGGCCATCACCAATCCCCTCCCATCCCGCAGCCTCGACATCAAAGACGAGGTCAGGAGTGCTGGGCCACGTGCGCCCACCATCGAGATGCACAAGGACAGACTCTTGCTCGCGTGCCCGAGCGCTGAGCCGACGACGATCACGATCACCAATTCGCACTCCCGGTGCCACCGCCACCATGTCGACCGACTCGAGCAGAGTCGCCACCACCGTGGCCCAGCGACCAAGCCCTGGATCTTCCACCACCAGCACCCGATCGAGCCGAACCCCAAACCCGGCAGCAGCAGCCAGATTGAACGACGGCACCCCAACCAAGGCCATCCATCCCCCACCGGCCGAATCAAAGGTCTCGACCGAACCAGGTTCACCAGCCACGTGCGGCTGATCGACCGCG
>CALJSB010000013.1 GCA_937976305.1 uncultured Acidimicrobiales bacterium | reverse complement strand
GGGCGTAGGTACCAGTCGTGTCGAGCCTCGGCCACCATCACGAAATCGGTGGAGTTCTCCCAGCGGCTATTGACCATGAAGGCAGTGCGTCGCATGGGCGTGAACCCGATGGGAGTGATGCCCGCTCGCTTGGCGACAACGTCCGCCCAAGCACCAGATGCGTTGACGAGCACATCGGCGTGGAGTGGCCCTGCGGTGGTTTCGATCCGCCAGCCCTCGCCGTCGGGAACAGCGCTGTCGAGGCGAGTTGCGGTTGCGATCTCGCCCCCGGCGGAGCGAAAACCCCGCACGAATGCCTGGTGCAGCCCAGCAACGTCGATGTCGGCAGCGTTCGCTTCGAACATCGCCCGATAGTCGGATTCGAACCGGATATGTGGGGCCAGCTCGGCGGCCGTCGACAGATCGATCTCCTCGATGGTCGGGTCGATCTTTTGGCCTTCCTTCAGATTCCGCTCGAGGACGTCGTGACACTCGGGCGCAGCGACGTTCATGATTCCCCGTTTCTCGAGGATCGGGTGATCAGCCAAGCCATCGGGTGGGTCAACCATGAAGGGGTGGCTTGCCTTCGACAGAGGCCGCACCGGCCCCTCGCCGTAGTTGAGCGTGAACAGGGCGGCCGACCGGCCAGTGGTGTGATAGGCCAGCTCCCGCTCGGTCTCGATGAGCGTGATGCGGTTGAATTGCCCTCGTTTGGCGAGAGAGTAAGCGGCGCTGGCGCCCCCGATCCCGCCTCCGACCACGATGACATGCTGAGAATTTCCGCTGGCGCTCACGAGCCAGAACATAGGTCAGGCCCTGCACATTGGACAGGCCCAGCACGTTTGTCCGCCCGTGCTGTCTTCGGCCTGGGGTCGTTGAGAGTCTTCGCGGTACTCGTTCTGTTCGTTGCCGCTGGGTGTCGTGTTTCGCACGAGGCGGTCGACTTGCCGATCGATAGCGAGGTGGTCGAGTCGAGCGATGGGGTCGACGCAGAGCCTGCCGAACCCGAGGGCGAGCTCGATCTCGCTGGTGCACCCGAGGCATCGTGTGACCCCGAGATCGTCGGCTCTGATCTCGGCCCGACGGTTGTCATCTACGAGGTCGACGACGGCCAGCTCGGCTCTGTCTGCTTGGGTGAGGCCATTGCGGTGATCGAAGAAAGCTGGCTGCTGCTGACCGAGATCACGCCGCCTGAGCAGCTCGGGGCCGTCGAGCGTTTTGCCGGCTTCGAGTCGCGGCCCGGCGGCGACACCTTGGCCTTCGTGGCGCCGCTTCCCCTCGCTGGCCCACCCGACGATGAGGCCGGCGATGAGGGTGGAGGCGGGTTCTTGATCGCAGTCGACCTGGCTTCCTCAGAGGGTGACGAGAGCGAGCTCTTGGTCACCATGGCCCATGAGATCAGCCACGTGTTCACTCAGGTGCCAGGCCAGCTCGATCGAACGATCGTGTCGGACGATTGCGACACCTACGACAACGGGCTCGGTTGCTTCACCGAAGATTCGTTCATGGCTGCGTGGATCGATGCGTTCTGGAGCGAGGACGATCTCGCCTCGTTGCCCGTCGACGGTTCAGCCGACGAAGACGCAGGGGAGGAGCGGTGCGAGCTCGATGCGGCATTCATCGGCTCCTACGGGGCCAGCCACCCCGAAGAAGACTTCGCCGAATCGTTTGCTGCCTACGTGCTCGACGTCGATGTGCGCCCAGCAGTACAGGCTCGCGTCGACTTCTTCGAGCAGTTCCCCGAGCTCGTTGCCTTCCGCGACCGCGCCGCAGCCGCCGGACTCTCACCCCTCGTGGGCTACCAGTTCGAACCCTGCGGCTAACCCGTCCCGAGTTGGCAGAAATCTGCACGGGTGTCGTGCAGGAATCTGCCAGTTCGCGAAAAACGAGGGTTAGGGGGTGCGGCGGAACCAGAGGCTGTTGCCTCGTTCGGTGGCGCTCATGGGCATTTGCGTGTCCATGAACTCGCGATGCTCGGTGTGGAGGTAGGGGTTCCACGCCAGGATCTCGAACTCGTCGTTGTAGGCGAGGAAGGCCCGCACGAGGTACGACTCGTTCCAGGCTCGTCCCTCTCGAATCCACTGATCGGGATAGGAGAACGACGGGCCGATGTCGTGAATGTGGACGACAACGCCAGGAGCCAGACGAGGGATCACGTCGAACAGGAGGCGGTTGACATCACTGCCGAGCTTCGAGACATGGGTCGAATCGATGAAGAGGATGTCGCCCGCGGTGAGGGTGTCGAAGATTTCAAGATCGACGTCTTGCACCGCGATTGGCTTGATCTCGCACCGCTCATCGTCGCCTTCGAGCATGAGCGAGTGCAGCAGCTCCGGATAGGGCTCGATGAAGGTGAGATCGATCTCGTTGTTGAAGTGGCGGGCGTTGGTGTCGAGCATCAGCGCTGACGAATACCCACAGCCGACCTCGATGATGCGCTTCGGCGCATGGTGTCGAATCATCGAATAGAGCAGGAGCCCGTCTCCGACACCGAGCGCGGAATTCTCGTAGTGGTAGCGAACGCCTTGGTCTTTGGCGAGCTCTGCGGTCGCCGGCCAATCGAACTGATCGGCGATTGGAGCGAGGGTCTCGATGAGTTCGAGTTGGCTCTCGCTGCGAAGATCGACATCGACGATGGGTGCTGCGACCCGTTCGCCTCGGAGGGCCCAGCGGCGGTCCTCGTCGCTTGGCACTGCGGAGTAGAAGTGACCGGTCGGGACGAACTCGGCGCCGAGAGCGGGCGCTCCCTCAACGAACTCGTCGCTCGTGAGCATGATGAGCAACACGTCTTCGCGCGTGATCTTCCCGCTGTCGAGGTCGCTGACCCAGCGGCTCATGCCACTTGGGTCGGGATCGCGACGTAGCACGTTCTCGTATGCCCACACGACGAAGTCGTGATCGGACATGGCCTCGAAGCGGCCGAGCCGGCCCTGAGGTTGACGGACGGCTCGGTTGGAACCGAGATCAGAAATGACGGGCAGCCTTGTTCGGACTGCCTCAATGGCTTCGGACACGAAGGACCTTCCACCGCCCACCGGGACACCCTAGTGATCTGGCGCACTGTTGGCGAGGACCGTACGCTCGCCGCCATGGAGCTCAACGACAGACTCAATGAAGGCGCCGCAATCATCACCGGCGGAGGGTCGGGAATCGGCGAAGCCCTGGCTCACGCGGCAGCTGCTGGAGGGGCGCGACACGTCGTGGTTGCTGACCTCGACGGCGATGGCGCGGCCAGAGTTGCAGCCGACATCGGTGGCACCGCAGCGCAGATCGATGTGCGGGACGATGCAGCGATCATTGACCTGGTCGAGCGCACACTCGACGCCCACGGCCCCATCGGTTTGTTCGCATCCAACGCCGGCTACGTGACCACCGCAGGTCTCGAGGACCCCAACGAGAGAATCCAGGCGATGTGGGAGGTGCACGTGATGTCACACATCTATGCCGCCCGTGCCGTTGTTCCGTCGATGGCCGCAAACGGTGGCGGGTATTTGCTCAACACAGCATCTGCCGCCGGTCTCCTCACTCAGCTCGGCTCGATGAGCTACTCGATCACGAAGTCCGCAGCGGTGTCACTCGCCGAGTGGCTGGCGATCACGCACTACCACCAGGGCATCCGTGTGTCGGTGCTGTGCCCCCAAGCCGTTCGCACCAACATCATCGCCAACAGCCCCGATCAAGACCGGTCAGATCTCGGGGGCGACGACTGGGAAGGCGGTGTCGCCAGCGGCGACGGTGTGCTCGAACCTGCCGATGTTGCCCAAGCGTGCTTCGAGGCGATGGCCGAAGAGCGCTTTTGGGTCCTTCCCCACGAACAGGTTGCGACCTACGTCGAGCGCAAGGCGACCGACGTTGATCGTTGGCTCAGCGGCATGCGGCGGTTCCAAGACGCGCTCTACGCCGATGGCCCGCTACCGGGCGACGCCATCGTGCCCCAGCTGTAGCGCGCAGGGTTCAGCGAATGACCACGATCTGCCGATAGGGCATGTATGCGAGGGTCTGACGCCATCGAGGGTCACACTGATGGCGTGATTCGGAGCGGCACCACGAACAGCGCCCGGAGGTCCAGCCTCTTTGTGACGCTGCTGTTGACGGCGTTGTGGCTCAACCCTGCTGGAGCAGTTCCGGCAGCGCCGGCTGCCCAGTCAGTACTGGACCAACGAGCGGTGCCGGCCCAATCGGTCGACATCGAGACGGCGCCGCACACGTTGGAGGAGGGGCAGGTCATCCGCCTCTACCAGGCTGTGCTTGATCGTTCGCCAGACAAGGGTGGGTTTGGGTTCTGGGTCCGCCGCCTTCGCACGGGGTCGACGATCGAGGAGGTGGCTGCCGACTTTGTCGCCAGCAGAGAGTTCAGCCTCGTCTACGGCGAGCCCGACGACGATGAGTTCATTGATCTCCTCTACCGCAACGTGCTCGACCGAGAGCCGGATGCCGCTGGCCGTGGATTCTGGATTGACCAACTCGCGGGCGGACTCAGTCGGGTGCGGATCGTTGTGCTGTTCTCCGAGTCCTCCGAATTCGTTGGCCTGAGCAACACCGGCCTTGTTCTGCTTCCGCCCTTCTCGGCGACGATCTCGACCGTCACCGCGGTAGATCTCGGCTCGTCGTGGCGACCCGGCTGTCCGGTCGGGCCCGAGCAGCTCCGCCGGCTCGACGTTTCGATTGTCGACTTCAACGGAGCCGGATCAACCGGCACGCTGATCCTTCATGAAGACGTTGCCGAAGATGTCGCGACCGTTTTCGGGCAGCTCTATGCGGCTCGCTATCCGGTCGACCGGATGGTCCCGGTTGATCAGCACAGTTCAGATGATCTTCTGTCGATGGACGCAAACAACACGTCGAACTTCAACTGTCGTGCCGTCACCGGTGGCACCGGCTGGTCGCGCCACGCTTTTGGCCGCGCCATCGACATCAATCCGATTCAGAATCCCTATGTCACGTCGAGCCGAGTGCTTCCCCCACAGGGGGCGTACTTCGTCGACCGCACCGTCTATCACCCGGCGATGATCTATCCGGACGACATCGTCGTGAACGCCTTTGCCTCGATCGGCTGGCGCTGGGGCGGCGACTTCAACTCGATCAAGGACTGGCACCACTTCGACACCCAGTAACGGCGGATTTTCGGGAGAGAAAGGGCTAGTCCGGGGGTGGGGTTGCGGTCGACGCGGCTTTGGCGGCGTCTTCGACCCGCTTGTAGTGGGCGGCCCAATAAGCAGCCTCTTCTTCTGGCATGTTCGCCACGTCGGCGCGGTGACCAACGCGGCCATCGATCATCTCTCGGAGGATGTCGGCGTGACCGGTGTGGCGATGGGTCTCAGTGGTGACGTGCACCATGATCAGTTGAAGCGTCACTGGGTTGACGGTGTCTGGCCACCACGCAACGTTGCCTGGTGCGTCGAGATCGAGGGCCGCGATGGTCGCGTCGCTGTGGGCTCTCGCCCGACCGTAGAGAGCCAGAATCTCGGCCGATGATTCATGGGGCTCGGCAATGAGGTCGAGGTGCGGATCGTTCGCCGCCGCCTCGTCGCTCGGTAGCTCTTCGTCCGCAGGTCGACCGAAGGTCTCTCCGAAGTAGCCGAACTCGACGAGCGCCAGGTGCTTCACCAGCCCCAGGAGGTTGGTGCCGGTTGGTGTGAGCGGCCGGCGCATGTCGTACTCCGACAGTCCATCGAGTTTCCACACCGCTGCATCGCGGGCCTGATCGAGATAGCGCCGCAGAACTGCCTTCGGTTCTTTGTCGATCATTGGGCGAGTCTTGCATCTCGACGTACTCGGAGGAGAGGTTGGTGACCCGTCACGAGTCGTAGGGGCTGATCACGCGAAAGCCGAGCTCGGCTGCGGCCGGGATCTGTTGTCGTTCGAAGGTGCAGAAGTTGATGTCACCTGGCAGCCGAGCCGCTGCTGCCAACGTCAACGCATCACCGGTACTCAACCCGAAGCGAGCCCCGATCTCGGTGGCGCGAGCCATACAGCGACGATCGACCGGCACCTCCCACAACGCCTCCCAGTCGTCGCGCACCGCAGCCCACAACTGTCGCTGAACATCTGGTGAGCCTGCTGCTTGGTGCAGGGCGAGCTGGAGCTCGGTTCTGGCCAGTGCAGATGCGGCCCAGTGCTCGTGCTGGGCCATGGTGTCGATCACCAATGGCCGCTCGCGATCTGCGACGTAGCGCCTGAGCAGAGCGCTGGTGTCGAGATACAGAACGCTCATCGGCCACGGACGGCATCGAGGAGCCGGTCGACCCGGGTGTCTGCCGGCACTGGCAGGGGAGCGGGCGCCGCTGGACGGTCGGGCCGACGAGGGGGCTCGATCAGTCCGGCACCGGCGAGGTCCCACAGCGTGACGCCTTTGTGGTCGGGTTCGAGGGGACCCAGTTGAGCCGTCGGCTCGCCATCGACCGACACGACGATCCGTTCGCCCGCGCTGGCCCGGCGGACCACGGCAGCAACCTGGTTACGAAGTTCTCTGATTCCTACGACGTCCACGTCCGCGATGCTAGGCGCAAACCGAGTCTGACGTAGCACGCGTGTACACATGTTGATTTGCGAAGTGTCGAGCAACTCGCCACGATGACGCCCATGAACTTTGCCTTCACCGAAGAACAAGAGCAGCTCCGCGAGTTTGTCCGCTCGTTCATGGACGAGAAGTCGTCCGAAGAAGCGGTCCGTGAACTGATGGAGACCGACAAGGGCTACGACGACGCCGTCTGGAGCCAGATGGCTGAGCAGATGGGCCTCCAGGCCCTTGCGATCCCCGAGGAGTTTGGTGGCCAAGGCTTCACGTTCGTCGAATTGGGTGTCGTGCTCGAAGAGATGGGCCGCCGCCTCCTGTGCGCCCCCTTCTTCTCCGGCATGCTCGCCTCGCTGGCGATCATGCACTCCGGTGATGATGACGCAAAGAAGCAGCACCTTCCCGGTATCGCTTCTGGCGAAACCATCGCCGCACTCGCCTACACCGAAGAGAATGGCAAGTGGGACTCCAGCGCCGTCACCGCCACGGCTGACGCCGACGAAAAGATCAGCGGCACCAAGAGCTTTGTGATCGATGGCCACACCGCCAACCTGTTGATCGTCGCCGCCAAGAGCTCGGCTGGCATCAGCCTCTACGCCGTCGACGGCGAGGGCAGTGGCGTCACCCGCACCGCACTCAGCACGATGGACCAGACCCGCAAGCAAGCCAAGATCGAACTCGACGGCGCTCAGGGAACACTCATCGGCACCGACGGTGCCGGCTGGGAGACGCTGCAGACGGTGCTCGACCTCGGTGCTGTTGCCCTTGCCGCCGAGCAGGTCGGCGGAGCGCAGTTCGTGCTCGACATGGCCGTGCAGTACGCCAAGGACCGCGTGCAGTTCGGTCGCCCGATCGGTTCGTTCCAGGCCATCAAGCACAAGTGTGCCGACATGCTCCTCGAGGTCGAGTCGGCCAAGTCAGCGGCCTACTACGGCCTGTGGTGCGCCGCCGAGATGAACGACGAGCTTCCTTCGGTGGCATCGCTCGCCAAGGCCTACTGCTCAGAGGCGTACTTCCACGCCGCAGCCGAGAACATCCAGATCCACGGTGGCATCGGCTTCACCTGGGAGCACCCGGCTCACCTCTACTTCAAGCGAGCCAAGAGCTCTGAGCTCATGTTCGGTGATCCGGCCTATCACCGCGAGCAGCTCGCTCAGCGCATCGGGCTGTAGCACCAGCGCGGTAGAAGCAATCACGCTCGGCGCTGATTGCCTCGTCCGCTCCCCACGGGGAGCTTGCGAGTGAAAGACTTGTTGGGCTGCGGGCATTTTGCCCGCAGCCTTTCAACGTCCGCGTGGCTGCTATCTACAGACGAGCGCCGCTGAGTTCAAAAGGTCCTCGATGCATCTCGCAACCCGCGCCGCTGTCGGTTCGGCGATTGGTCTCGTTGTTGGTGGGTTGTTCGCCGCGGTGATGGCGTTCGTCGATGGTGGCGACATCAGCACGGCGAACATCGACGGAGCCGGTCGGTTAGTCATCGCCTCGGTGCTCATCGGCGTGGCCTATGCGCTGGCCTTTCAGCCGCTCGAGGCCGGTCACTTCGAAAACGTTGCCACTGGGATGGTGCTGGGTCTCATCCTGTGGTTCCTCTGGGCCATCTCGTTTCGCCCGGTGCTCTTGGGCGATGGCACGAGTTGGACGGTGCCGCAAGCGTTTGATGCCTTACCGGTTCTCGTGAGCTACCTGCTTCAGGGCGGTGCAATCGGGATGGTCTACGGACCGGTGTATCACTACTTGGGTCGCCAGCTCGGGCTCGACCCGGTGGTGAAGCCCACACCGTCGGTTCGGCACCGGGTCGTGGTTATCGGCGGTGGGTATGCGGGTGTCGCTGCGGCGCAGACGCTCGAGAAAGAGATCGGCCACGATCCGGAAGTGGCGATCGTTCTCGTGAGCCAGCACAACTACCTGATCCACACGCCGATGCTCTCTGAGGTGTCGGCCAGCGCCGTCAACGCCCAGAACATCAGCCCGCCTCTCCGGAGCTTCTTTGACGAGGTTCAAGTTGTTCAGGGTGACGTTGTCGATGCGGATCTGGATCGCAGGCGTTTGCGTGTCGCGGGCAAACACAACTCGGGTCGAGAGCTCGGGTTCGATCAACTCGTCGTTGCGGTGGGCAGCGTGCCCAACTTCTTCGGCAACGAAGCCGTCGAGCGTCATGCCCTCGGTTTCAAATCGCTCCACGATGCCGTGCACCTTCGGGACCGGATCATCGAGATGTTTGAGCGCGCAGATGTCGAACCCGACCCAGCCATCAGGCAGCGGTTGCTCACCTTCGTTGTCGCCGGCGGCGGATTCGCTGGGGTCGAGCTGTTGGGCGGCATCAACGACTTCGCACGCGGCATCTCGTTCTATTACCGCAACCTCAACCCGGACGACATCCGAACGGTCCTCGTGCATTCCGGAGATCGAATCTTGCCGGAGCTCAGCGAAGAGCTCGGGCACTTCGCTCAACAAAAGCTGGCTGACCGAGGCGTTGAGTTTCAGCTCGGCGTGCGGCTCACCGGTGCTCGCAGCGGTGTCGTTGAGATCGGCGACGACGAGATCGAAGCCAACACCTTCGTGTGGACGGCGGGGAATCGGCCCGGGCCGATTCTCGGGAAGCTCGGCCTCGAGTTGACTCAGCGCGGCCAATTGCCCGTCAACACCAAGCTGGCGGTGACGTCACCAGGAGGCGAGGGTGTGTGGGCTGTCGGCGACTGCGCTCAAGTCCCTGACGTCTCGGCGGGGACAGACACCGAGGCATTTGCCCCACCCACGGCCCAGCACGGGCTGCGCGAAGGCAAGGTGGCCGGCTACAACGTCGCGGCCACGATCAAGGGCGAGCAGCTGAAAGATTTCAACTTCAAGGCGCTCGGGAGCCTCGCGGCGCTCGGTCATCAACTCGCCGTCGCTGAGGTGTTCGGCCGGCGTTTCTCCGGTTTCTTTGCGTGGTTGTTGTGGCGGGGCATCTACCTCTCCAAGTTGCCGACATTGCAGAAGCGGGTTCGGGTGTTGCTCGACTGGATCCTCGACGTGTTCTTCCCGCCCGACATCGTCAAGACAAGCGATCTTTCGCACCTTGACCTCGAGCATCACTCACACAACGATCCCGAAAGCTCCGTCCGATGAGCTTCAAGGTGAAGCTGATGACGTGTGGCCTCGTAGCAGGCGTGGCCGCGGGGCTCGTTCTCGATGCCGCCATCGATCTGCCGCTTTCACTGATTCCGCATGTCGTGCTCAGTGCGCTGCTCGGTGTGGCATTCGGAGCGTGGATCGGCCCGAGGGTCTACGGCGGCGGCTCTGGGCTGGTGTGGGGTGAGGCCTTCGGACTGTTGTGGTGGCTGCTCGGCTGGCTCACGCTCATTCCGCTGCTCCAGGGTGAAGGCTTTCGTTGGAGCGGTCCTGAGATCCAGGAACGGTTCGAACTGTTGTTGGGGCAAACGATTGCGTTTGGCGCCGTGCTGGGCCTTGTCTTCAACGGCCTCAACCGCATCATCTGTCGCGTCACCGGGGTCGACCCCGAGCCTGATCAAGTAGCTGTCGCTGGGCTCCAGGGCCAGGAGCTGCTCTCGCCGTCAACGCGGAGCATGCTCTTCGGCGGGTTCGGCGGACTCGTTGGCGGGTGGGTGTTCCTCATCGGCATCGAACGGTCGGACTTCTTTCCGCTCGTCGCTGGGTTGGTCCGCTCTGATTCAGTCGCTGTCGGGGGACTGCTGCACTACCTGATTGCGATCTCGATCGGCGTGAGCTTCGGCCTGCTGTTTCACCGAGATGTTCTCGGGGTCGGTTCGGCCCTGGTGTGGGGCATGACCTACGGCATCACATGGTGGATGTTCGGTCCGATGACGCTCGGCCCGATCCTGATCGGATCGACTCCTGATTGGTCGTCGGCGGCCGCCGCCGATGCGTTCGCCCCACTGGTGGCCCACATTTTGTATGGAGCGCTCATTGCCTTTCTCTTCGGAGCCGCCAGTCGCCTCTGGGACATCTTCTTCGTCGATTCAGATCCGCTCAACCGAACCGCGGAAGGGGCCGGATCTCGCAGCCTTCGTGGAGCCTTGATGGGGCAGGCCGCTGGCATCGTGGGCGGCCTTCTCTTCACATTCGTGATGGTCAGCACCGACAGCCTGCCTAGGGTTGCGTCGCTCGTCGGCGGTGGATCCTTCGTGGCCGGCTTTGTTGTTCACCTGCTGATTGCGCTGATCATCGGCAGCTCCTACGGGCTGTTGTTCCAACGGGCTGCGTTCAGCTACGGCTCGGGCCTTGGGTGGGGATTGTCCTACGGGTTTCTTTGGTGGCTGCTTGGCCCGGGCACGTTGTTCTTCGTGCTGTTGCGGGAGCCGGTCGATTGGTCGTTGCTCGCCACGGCGGATCGCTACCCGGCCCTTATTGGTCACCTGCTCTACGGGATGGGCCTCGGCCTGTTCTTTCAGTTCTTGGTTCGTCGCTACGACCGACACCTCCCGTCAGCGCAGCACGAACCACCAGATGGTGTCCGCCGACCGCACGTCCATCGGACCGCGGGCACGCCGGCCGCAGCCCTCTGGACGGTCACGTTGGTGATCGGCGTGATGGTGCCGCTCTTGTTGGGGGCCGGTAGTTAGCTGATGGCCGCGAGGTGAGTGGCGCCCGGCCTCTCGCTCGCGTCAACCGGTCAGTAGCCTGGGCTGATGGTCTTTGCCGCTGTGATCCTCACGATCGTGTTGGTGGTGGTGGTCGCTCTGGTGTTTGTGGGATCCGCTGTCGGCAAGACCTCTGCGATGCCGGCGCAGATCGTGGTCGACGTCCACGAAGCCATCAACTTCTGCGCTGAAGCCGTGCCGATCGCAGTGTCGTCGGTGCTCAGCTACGACGATGTGCGGCGAATTCTCCGGCTCCATCTCGAATGGCTGCAGGCCTATCACTGGGCCCCCGAAGGCGACAGCGATGGGCCCATCGTGTTCGAGGAGTACGACTCGCTCGACTACGTCATGGAGAGGGCCGACATCATCGGCATCGAGGTCGAACGGGATCATGCCGCTGCGGTCATCGAGGCACATTCGTCCTATCTTCAGGTCATGGGCGCCATCCACATCGAAGACCCGGTTGACGTCCAGGCCGATCTGGCTGAACTGCCGTTGCTTGATGCGCCACTGCTCGAGGCGGGTGCAATTGACGATGCCGCCATCGACGAATCACGCGAGCGCAACGACGAATGAGTCGTCTTGGCCGCTCAATTGGCGGCACCGACCTGCGTCTCGACAACGGGACTGACAGCCCGGTCAATGACGACATCGACGTGCTCGACTCGAACGCCACCGCGCCTGCGCCGTCGACCAAGCCTGGCGAAGATCCGACGCGGTCGACCTTGGGGAAGTGGCTCACGCCGGTTGCGCTTGTTGTCGCCATTCTCGGTGCCGCAGCACTCATCACCCGAACCGGGCCAGCGCCAGTCCCGCCAGCACCAACCACCACAACATCACCGACCTCCACGACCGAGCCTGAATCGACGACGGAAGAGGGGTCGGTTGATCCGCCGCTGTTGCCGGGCGAAGTGGTTGCCCTGGGAGCGCTCGAGGTTGCCATTCCCGATGTCTTTGTCGCCCCCGTTGCCGGCGGCTACCTGCTGCTCGACCCCTCAAACGGTGTGCTCGAGCGAGTGTCGACGGGCTTCGACCCCGAACAGATCGAAGCCGGATCTTCCGGCAATCTGTTGGCCCTGAGTGAGGGTCGGCTCGAACGATCGACCGTGGGCGGAGACACGTGGACCGTCGTGGCCGACGGTGTCGCTGAGGTGAAGCCATCGACCACACCGGGCGCCGTGTGGATCACGCGAGAAGAAGTCGCAGGGCTCCTGCTCGAAATCGACGACGGCGGCGGCCAGATTCAGAGCCTCTTCAACCTCGGTGGCGACATCGACCCGCGCTTTCGTTGGGAACCGGGTGGAGGCACTTTTGACGTCACGGACAACGTTCGCCTCATCGGCCCGCACCAGCTCCTCGCCGCGGGCCAAAACGAGCTTCTCGGTCGCGTTTGTGATGCTCGAGCGCAGTGTCGCATGGAGCTCCTGAGCGAAGGGGCCGATGAGTGGGAGCCGTTGCGCCGAGCCCAAGACAACATTGTTGACGCCCGGTTCAACGTGCATGGCACATGGGTCTTGCTCGAGCTGGACAACCGAGGTGTGCAGCTGGTCTCGGTTGACGCTGGCTCGACGTTCATCCGCAACCCCAGCTCCATCGATCAGTTTCACCTTGGCCGGTTCAGCACTGATGGCGAGTCGCTCTATCTCCTGACAGACAACGAGCTCGAGGTCATCACGCTCGAAACCTTCAACCGGCGATCGATCGAGCTGCCATCGGAGATGATCGCAGCGATCGACCAGTGGACAGTTGTCGGGTCCTAGCTGTTCTCAACTGGCAGGGTCGAAAACGGTTCCGCACGGCGGCCGCAGTTGTGCCACACTGATTTCACCAAGAGGAAGGAGGTGGTCCAACTGTTTGACAAACGATTTGGGACCTTGGAGGTGGCTGGCCGCTAAGCGGTGAGCTGGACTGCTGGCGAATACCAGTCAGTCACCCCTGAACACGACGTGTCGGGCATGTCCCGCTCGGCCGCTGCATCTCGATGAGATACGGCACATGCGTTTCGTTCGGGTCCCCAGCCCCGGCGTTGCCGGGTACCAAAGATTACGGTCGGGCGGGAGTGACAAGTTGTCGCTCCCGCCCGATTGGTTTTCGGCGGAGCCAGTACGATTGCGGTGTGAAACGACCGAGTCAGTTCGAACATTTCCGCTTTGTTGGCGACAAGCGCACCCAGGTTGTGTACGACATCGACCACCTCGACGACTCAGCGCTGGCGATGATCGATGAGCTCATGGCATCGAAGATGTTCCAGTCGTTCGGGCCGGACACCTTGGCGGAGGCCCGAAATCGCTCGTACAAGCTCTATCTGGGCCCGGCAGCAGGGCCTGACAGCGGCAAGGTCGAGATGGCCGATGGGGCTGAGGAGTAGATCCTGACCGAGTCAGTTTGGGTCGAGGTCGACCACGGTCGGCTGCAGGCCGACATCGCAGCGCCAAAGGCGACTGATACGGGCGTCGCCGTGTTGTTGATCCACGGATTCCCCTCCGGGCTGGTGGGCGCCGATCACATCGGGGCCGATCTGCCGCAGTTGGCCGATCGATTCTGCGAAGAGATGAACTGCACGGCGATGGCGTTGCGCCTGCGGGGCTGCGGCCAATCGGACGGCAATTTCTCGCTTCGTGGTTGGGTCGAAGATGCCTCCGCCGGCATCGACTATCTCGTGTCACGCCCCAGCTGCAACCAAGTGTGGGTGTGTGGATTCGGTACCGGTGGTGCCGTTGGGCTGGTGGCCGCCGCTGAACGGTTAGCTGCCGACGGTGAGGAAAGTCGAGTTGCTGGCGGGGCCATCATCGGAACGCCTGCAGACTTCGACGACTGGGCTCGAGAGCCCGATCGACTCCTCGCTCATGCACGCCAAGCCCGTGCGGTGACCGACGTCGACTTCCCGCCCGACATGAAGGCATGGCAAGAGGAGCTACGTGGCGTTCGCGCCGCCAGTGCTGCTGAGCAGTTCGACTCGCGGCCGCTCCTCGTTCTCCACGGGCTCGACGACGAGTCGGTGCCGCAGATGGACGCACGGATCGTGGCTGACGCTCATGGCGCTGCCGACCTCCGACTGATCAAAGGTGCTGGTCACCAACTACGTCACGACCCCCGAGGCATGGCGATCTTGACGGCCTGGCTCGAGCGATCCCGGCGGGCCTGACGCTGCCGGCCACCGCGGGTCAACTGTCTTCGGGCTTGTCCATCGCGAGCTCGGCCACATAACCCTCTTCCATCGCCTCTCGGTAAACGCCAACGTCGCCGTCGGTGCCGGTGTGGGCGAGGAACAGGGCGATGTAGTCGGGGACGTCGCCGTAGCGAGTCCATGTTGATGGGTCCCACAACTCCGCTCGGCGAAACGCCTTGGCGCAGTGGATGAAGCAGCTCTCGATGTCGATGACGACGGCGACCTTTGGTGTTCGCAGCTCGTTGTCCCACAAACCAAGAACGTCGGGGTCTGTCGTGAGGTGCGCTTGTCCGTCGATCCTCAGGGTTTCATCTCGGCCCGGGGTCAGTAGCAGAAGGCCGGCTTGGGGGTTCTCGATGACGTTCGTGAGCGAGTCGAGCAAGTTGTTGCCGTTCAGATCAGGAAAGGCAACTCGCCTGCCGTCGAGGAGACGAACCTGGCCCGGCGGGCCGCCTCGTGGGGACACGTCGCACGCCCCGCTTGCCGATGATGTCGCAAACAGGAAGAACGGTGACCGTTCGATCACTTCCTTGGTCAGGTCATCGATGTCGGCGGTCTTCTTCGCCTGGACTCGTTCGCTCGGTTGTCGATAGAGCTCTCGGAGCTGGTCGAGGGAGGTGATCGTGTGCGCGGCCATTTCCCAAGACTGTCACACTCTCCGGGAACCAGATGCCCACGGCCTACGTCGGAGTTGCATGACACCGAAACGAATCTTGCCCCTGTTCGCTGGGTTGGCCCTTGTCGGCAGTGCGTGTAGCTCCGACGGCATCGTCACAACGGCTGCCGTCGACGAAACCGTGACCTCATCGACAACCGCGCCGCCGGTCGACTCCGAGCCGGGCGCACCTGAGGACGGTGAAGAGGTGGACCAAGTTGACGGCACCTACGATCCGGCCATTCTCGAAGCGGCTCGATCCGAGTTTGCTGAGGCTCAGGCCAGCTGGCAGTCGGCGGGCATCGATGACTACGAAATCGTGGTGTCGCTCCAGGGACTGATCGAACAGCGAACGATCGTGAGCGGGGGAGTCGTCACCTCAGTGGAGAGGCTCGACGACAACACCTTTGAGGCCGAACTTCCACAAACGGTCGACGAGGTCTTCGAAGACGTCGATGCTCTCATACGGGCAGCAGAGGACGACCCGGTCGTCGATTTCAACCAGTGCACTGGCCACTTCTTCAACGTCAGGTACGACGCCGAACTCGGCTATCCGGAGGGGTGGGACTCGTTCAGCCCGTGTGAAGACGGCGTGCCATTCATGGCGCTGGTGACCGTCGGCTGACGCAATCTCGTCGAACGATGAGGTCTAGGCGACTTCGTCTGTCCCGAGGGCAAAGTCGGCGTACTCGTCGTCGGTCGATTCCATGTGCTCGAACTCGATCACGCCGATTTCTTCGAACTTGGTACGGAGCCAGCCTTCGCCCGCATCGAGGATGCCGAGCTTGCGGCAATTCGGAACGATCTTCGAGAACAGCAGACGCTGGAACTCTTTGGATTCGTCGGGAGCATGGAGCTGAGCGTCGATGAGCGGCTTGACGTCGTCAATGCCCATCCGATGCCACACCTCTTGGCGCAGGAACCGGTCGCGCATCCGCAGCGCCGACTCGAAGGCAAACTCCTGACGTTCCTGGATCTCGGCGAGTGACAGCTCTTCGTAGTACTCCTGCAAGCTCAGCACGCCGAAGGCAACGTGACGGGCCTCATCGCTCATGACGTAGCGCAGCAACTTCTTGAGCAGCGGCTCGTCTGTCATCGAATGAAGGAAGCCAAACGCTGCCAGCGCAAGCCCTTCGATCATGATCTGCATGCCGAGGTAGGTCATGTCCCAACGCTCGTCTTCGATCACGTCGTCGAGGAGTTGCTGCAGGTGCACGTTGATGGGGTAGTGGTCCTGCATCTTGGTGTCGAGGTACTTGGCAAAAACCTCGACATGCCGAGCTTCGTCCATCACCTGGGTTGCGGCGTAGTACTTGGCGTCGATCCACGGAACGGTCTCGACGATCTTGGCCGTGGCGACCAAGGCACCCTGTTCGCCGTGCAAGAACTGGCTCATCTGCCAGACCAGCGATTCACGTCCGAGGTCGTGCCATTCCTTTTCGCCCCAGTTCTTCAACGGGCTGCCGGGTTGCTCGGCAAGATCGAAGAGCGGCTTGTTCTGCACCTCGCCGACCATCGACATGTGGGCAACCATGGCGTCGATATCGACCGGCGTGGACCAATCGAGATCCTTCTCGCCGTCCCACATCGAGCCCTTGGCCTTCTCGTACAACTTGTTGAGGCGCGGCCGAGCGCCCTTCTCGTAATCCCAGGTGAAGATGGAGTCCGCGTTGTTGGTGACGGTGGTGATGGCGGCGTCGACGTCGGTGTTGGTCATCGCCAAGATGGCGTCGATGTCGTTGGCGTCGTCTCGGTCGATGATGTCGCGATCGGTGGTGGTCATCAGCGCGTGCTCCTTCATAGCCTCCTGACAGTGTAAGGCAGGGTGGCAATGTGATCAAGGAGAGGGTGGTGCTGCCCTACTGAACAGTGTGTCCTATGAGCCGTCGATGATCCACGGAGCGGTGCTTTCTGTGTCGATGCTGTAGTGGGCAATTGCATCGACCAGCACGTTGCGTTCAACCACGCCGTCGAGCGCAAGCTGCTCGAGAACGGTCAGCACGATGTAGGGCATGCTGATCTCGAAGTGATCACGCAAGGCTTCGCGAGTATCGCTGCGACCCATGCCTTCGGTCCCAAGTGCGGTGAAGCGGCGGGGTACAAACCGCCCGATCTGCTCGGGCACCGAGCGTTCGAAGTCGCTGACGGCAATCACGGGGCCGACGCCACTCTCGAGTTGCGAGGTGATGAACGGAACCTGCGGCTCGTCAATCGGGTGGAAGCGATTCCAACGTTCGGCGACGAGCGCTTCTTCACGAAGGCGCTTGTAGTTGGTCGCGCTGTAGAGATCGACGCCGACTCCCCACCGATCGGCAAGCTCTTGCTGTGCCGCTCTTGCTGCACCTTGGGCGGTGCCCGAGAACAGAACCGTTGCCCGGTTCTCGATGCCGTCGACGCCATCTGACCAGCGATAGATACCGCGCAAGATGCCTTCTTCGGCACCGGCGGGGATCGCAGGCTGGTCGTAGTTCTCGTTGTAGAGCGTGATGTAGTAGAAGATGTCTTCGTTGTCGACGTACATGCGCTTCAGACCATCTTGAATGATGATGGCGACCTCGTAGGCGAAGGCTGGGTCATAGGCCTGACACGCCGGCACCGTCGAGGCAATCAAGAGGCTGTGGCCGTCTTGGTGCTGGAGCCCCTCACCCATCAGCGTGGTGCGCCCAGCAGTGGCGCCGAGCAAGAAACCGCGAGCTCGTGAATCGGCGGCAGCCCAGATCAGGTCGCCGACCCGCTGGAATCCAAACATCGAGTAGAAGGTGTAGAAGGGAACCATAGGGATGCCCTGATGGGCATAGCTGGTGGCGGCAGCGGTCCAGCTCGCCAACGATCCGGCTTCGGTGATGCCCTCTTCGAGGATCTGGCCGTCCGACGACTCGGAATACGAGAGCAACAACTCGTGGTCGACCGGTTCGTACTTCTGCCCAAACGGCGCATAGATCTCGAACTCCCGGAACATGGAGTCCATGCCAAACGTGCGTGCTTCGTCGGGCACGATCGGCACGACTCGTTCGCCGAAGCCCTCTTCGCGCATGAGCTCGCGCAGCATCGATGTGAACGCCATGGTGGTCGACACCTCACGGCCGCCGGAACCCTCCATGAAGGTCTTGAACGGACCGTCGGTCGGCATCGGAAGCTGCCGACGGGTGGTCGTTTCGCGAGATGGCAAGAATCCGTCGAGCGCCCGACGGCGGCCCATCATGTATTCGTACTCTGGGGAGTCGACCGGAGGCCGGTAGTAGGGCGGCACGCCATCTGTCAGGGCTTCCTCGGGAATCTCCTCGTGGAGATACAGCCGATCGCGAAGATCCATCATTTGGCTCTTCGTCATCTTCTTGATCTGATGGGTGGCGTTGCGTCCCTCGAACCCTTCACCGAGCGTCCAACCCTTGACGGTCTTCGCCAAGATCACGGTCGGCTGGCCAACGTGCTCGGTCGCAGCCTTGTACGCGGTAAACACTTTTTGATAGTCGTGTCCGCCACGAGGCAGAGAGCGAAGGTCGTCGTCGCTCAGGTGTTCGACCATCTTGCGAAGGCGGGGATCTGGTCCGAAGAAGTTCTCGCGGATGTACGCCCCGGACTCCACGGCGTAGCGCTGGAACTCACCGTCGACCGTTGAGTTCATCTTGTTGAGGA
Organism: uncultured Acidimicrobiales bacterium; assembly: GCA_937976305.1. Taxonomy (GTDB): domain Bacteria; phylum Actinomycetota; class Acidimicrobiia; order Acidimicrobiales; family SZUA-35; genus CALEWY01. The sequence continues at coordinate 79,107 of CALJSB010000013.1, read as the reverse complement.
GCACGCCGTCAACATCGCGCTGGATCAGCTCGTCCCAACGGCTGCCCCACACGACCTTGATGACGTTCCACCCGGCTCCGTGGAACACGCCCTCGAGCTCTTGGATGATTTTCTCGTTGCCTCGGACAGGGCCGTCGAGCCTTTGCAGGTTGCAGTTGATGACCCACGTGAGATTGTCGAGACCTTGGCGGCCGGCCAACGAAATCGAGCCGAGGGTTTCGGGCTCGTCACACTCGCCGTCACCCAGAAATGCCCACACGCGGCTCTGTGAGGTGTCTTCGATCTTGCGGTTGTGGAGATACCGGAGGAAGCGAGCGTGATACAGGCTGTTGATCGGGCCGATGCCCATCGAGACGGTCGGGTACTCCCAGAAGTCAGGCATGAGCCGGGGGTGGGGATAACTCGACAGGCCATTGCCTGCCACTTCGGTTCGGAAGTTGTCGAGGTGCTCGTCGGTGAGCCGACCTTCCAGAAACGCTCTCGCGTAGACACCGGGAGCGGCGTGGCCTTGGAAGTAGACGGCGTCGCCCGGGGTGCCGTCTTCTTTGCCCCGGAAGAAGTGATTGAACCCAACCTCATACAACGACGCAGATGAAGCGAACGTCGATAGGTGGCCGCCAATGCCGTCCGCGCTCTTGTTCGCCCGCACAACCATGGCGGCAGCGTTCCAGCGAATGAACGCTCGAATCCGCCGTTCGAGGTGTTCGTCGCCGGGGAAAAACGGCTGCTGCTCGGTTGGAATCGTGTTGACGTAGTCGGTGCCGACCGCACGCGTATTCGAGATCTGCAGCTCGCGGGCGCGTTGGTTGAGCCGTCCGAGTAAGTAGCGGGCGCGAATCTTGCCGTGCTCGGCGTTTACGGCATCGATCGACTCAACCCACTCAGCGGTCTCGTCTGGGTCGATGTCGGGCAGCTGGCTCAAGAAACCGTCAAGCGTCATGCTGACATTGTGGCCGGATCACTTTCGCTTCGCGCCCATACCGGTGGGTAGCTGCCCGGTTTCTTGCAATGTTCAGAATGCGCCGGTTTGGCCTCTTCGTCTGAGGGGTGTCTCACGGCGGCGGAGCTGGCAGGCTTGGCCCGTGCAGGTCTTCACTGATGGAGCGTGTTCCGGTAACCCCGGACCTGGCGGTTGGGCATGGGTGCTCGCCGATGGTCGCTTCGGCAGCGGGGGAGAGGATCACTCGACCAATCAGCGGATGGAGGTCCAAGCGGTTCTCGAGGCCATTCGGGCGTTGGACGGACCGCTCGAGATCAATTCTGATTCCACCTACGTCGTCAACTGTTTCAAGGATCGTTGGTACGACGGTTGGCGTCGTCGAGGCTGGCGCAACTCCCAGAAGAAGCCGGTTGCCAATCGAGATCTTTGGGAGCCGTTGATCGAAGAGGTCGAGGCGCGTGGCGATGAGGTCACCTTCGTGTGGGTGAAGGGTCACTCGGGCGTGGAGTTGAACGATCGAGCCGACGAACTGGCGGTGGCCGAGGTCGACAAGATCAAAGAACGGATGTCAGCGTCGAAACCCGATGAGACGGTCGACGTTCCGTGGGACGTCAGTAAAGCGGTCTGGGTGGTTGGCACCACAACACCCGACAGCGACCAGGCCGCACACGTCGATCGAATTGTCGCGAGCCTCGCGGCCGACGATGCCGACACGCTGGTCGTTTCGGGCTTACGCAGGGGAGTCGAGCTACTGGGTGCGGAGCGGGCAATGAGTCTGGGTTTGTCGATCGCGGTCGTACTTCCGTTTGCCGATCCGGCGCAGAAATGGCCAGACGATGACCGGGCCCGCTTTGATCGAGCGGTCGATGCAGCCCAGCACGTGGTGACGCTCAACGGTCGAGCGTCCGAGCCCGGGCCGGCGGTGCGCGCACGCAACGGCTGGCTTGCCGAAGCTGTCTATGCGGCTGTCGTCGTCGACGACGACAGCCTCGCCGATCAGATCGACGAGGCTGGCATCACGGTTCTTCGAGGTTGAGTCGGCGGGCGACTCAGGCCACGTGGAGCAGCCGGAGTCCCGCGTAGGCGGTGTTCATCTCTCGACAAATCGCGTTGGCCAACGCAGCCCGCTCTTCGTCGCTCGCATCTTCGGGGTTGTGCTCGGCAAGGAGCGCCCGACGAGCGTCGCGGGCCTCGCCCCATGTTGCGTCGTGGTCGAGCCCGAGGATCTCGAGCATCTCGGCTGCTTGGGGACCTTCGGGTACCCGGCATGAGTAGATGGAGACTACGTCGACGGCGTCTTCTTCAGCCACTGGCTGATGAGCATCATCGAATGCCACCGGCTGTTGGTTCGCATCTTCCAGGCCGATGAACTCATCGTTGTCGACCGGAAGAGGCGCGGCGGCGAGCGGAGCAGCCATGGCGGACGGGGTGGGCTCGTCAGTAACGACGTCGGTGTCGTCAGCGGCCTCGCCCCAGGTCTCAATGGATGGCACTTCCACGCTGGGCATCTCGGGGATGTCCATGTCTGGAACATCGGCGATGCCGAGTCCGATGTTGTCGCCGAAGGGATCGTCGGCGACTGGTTCGCGCAGGTCGGCAAAGCCGTCGGCTTCGGCCTTGTTTTTCTTGCGGCCGAAGAAACTCGACAGGCTGAACCCGTCGTTCTCGGTGTCGGTGTCGAAGGTGTCGGTGTCGAAGGCGTCGGTGCTGATCTCTGGAGCGCTGGGCATGTCGGTGTCGAACGATGGCATGTCTGGAGCGCTGGGCATGTCGGTATCGAATGACGGCATGCCGGGGGCAGGCATGTCGACCGGTGGCATCACGGGCATCGAGACTGACTCTTCGGAAAGAGGCGGCGTCGCCAGAGCTTCGGCGGGCTTGAGTGCGTCGGGAACCTCGGGCTCGTATTTCACCACGTCGACGTCCCAACGGATGCTGTCGTCAGGGACGTTCTCCCGGGGGCCATCGAATCCGCCAAAGCCAGCAGATCCGATGCTCTCTGACCCGGTGTTTTCCAACGCGGTGCTCTCTGACGCGGTGCTGTCTGATCCAGCGACCGCGTTCGACAGGCCTTCGAAGCCGGTCGATGGTTGAGCCAAGCCATCACTGATCGGGTCGAGCCCGCCAAATCCGGCGGGCGGCATGCTCGCCTGGATCTCAGAGATGCTCGGCAACGATGTCGGGGCATCGAGTTGCTGATCGTCGAGCGTTTGGCCCGGGCCGGCGTCGTCGAGGTCGGGCAGGTTCCAAATCCCGGCCGCAGGTTCGGCAGGGTCAGGATTGAGACTGTCCGGAATCGACGGCTCGGGATTCAAACTGTCGGGGATATCGGTCGGGAACGCTTCCGGTTCAGGACCGCGGCGGTCGCCAATGAAATGATCGGCACTGGGAGGGGGAGGCATGTCTTCGCTCGCGACGGCATCGGCTTCGACGTCATCGCTCTGGAGCCATGCATCGACGTCTGGGATGCCGACGTTGTCCTCAGCTCGCTTGCCTAGGTTTGAAAAGATGCCCATGTTGAGCCCTGCCCTTCGTAACGCGTACTTCCTCTATCGGTCTCACGGCAGCGAAATCTGTAGGCCGTTCGGCCCATTGGCACGGAATACCTGTCTGGGCGGGCTTGTTCATATGTCCATGAAGACAGCAACGTTTCAAGGGACCGTCATCGCATCGTCAGACAAGACCGTTGTGGTCGAAGGAAACGACTATTTCCCGCCCGAATCAGTGGTGTGGGAGCATTTCACCCGAACCGAGCACGCGACGGGGTGCCCGTGGAAGGGCACGGCGAGCTACTACACGGTGTCGGTTGACGGCAACGTCGCCGAGAACGCAGCCTGGGTGTACGAGGCACCAAAGGACGCCGCAGCAGAAATCAAAGACCACATTGCCTTCTACCCCGCAGTGACAGTCAGCTAGGCCAGATCCGCGGCCGCAGCTTCAATCGGACTCGACGACGGCGGCGAGTTTCTCGAGCGTCTTGGTCATGCCGACTTCGTGCTTCGCTGGATAGCCAACGAGCTCGTAGAACTTCGCAGGGAACCGTGCGACACCCCAGTCGAACGACTCGGTTACTCGGGTCCCACCTTCAATGGGCTCGAGTTCGTAGCGCCAGACGTGGTGTCCGAAGTGGCGCCAGGCGATGCGTTCGTTCTCGACAAACTCGACGACTTCGCTGCTCATGATGTAGGGGACACCCATCTTCATGCTCATGCCGAATTTCGCGCCGAGCGACAGTCGTTCAGGGCTGGAGCCTCTCGCTCCCTGCACGGTCTCTTCGCCGTCGATCAACGCATGCTTGCTGGGGTCGGCCAGCAGGTCGAAGATGACGTCGGCCGGTGCGGCGATGTCGCGGGTGGCCGAAACGACCTTGTCGCTTGTGACAGACATGTCGCTACTTTCCGAGCAGCGCCCGTAGGCCGCCCTCGAGGTCTCGATGTAGGAAGGTGAAGCCGTCGTCGAGCAACGCCTGCGGGTGGACCCGAGCGCTGTCGAACAGGATCCGGTCTGCCATCTCGCCCCCGAGCAGCAGCTTCGGGCCGAAGGTGGGAACGGGTAGCGGGAACGCCGGGCGACCGAGCACCTTGGCGAGGGTCTTGGTGTACTCCGCATTGGTGACAGGATTCGGCGCCGTGATGTTGATGGGCCCCGAGAGTGAGCTCGTGAGCAAGTGCTGGATTGCCGCCACCTGATCATCCATGGTGATCCACGACACGTATTGATTGCCGGAGCCGAGCTTGCCGACGAGCGAGAACTTGAAGAGCGGCAGCTGCTTCTTGAGCGCTCCACCCTCGGTTGACTGCACGATTCCGGTTCGCATCAGCGTGGTGCGGATACCGGCATCGATTGCGGACTGTGCCGCACCTTCCCAACGCTGCACGAGATCGACGAAGAAGTTGGAGTCGGTGATCGGCGACTCCTCGGTGAGGACTTCATCTCCGCGGTCGCCGTAGATACCGATGGCGGATCCGCTGATGAACGCCTTTGGGGGCGTCTGGAGGCCTGCAAGTGTCGAGGAAAGAAGTGACGTGCTCACCGTGCGGGACTCGACCAGCACCTTCTTCCAGCTGTCGTTCCATCGCTTGTCGGCGATGCCGGCACCCGCGAGATGGATCACTGCGTCGATGCCTTCGAGCGCGTCGGCATCGATGACGCCCGACGTTGGATCCCAACGGATCTCGTCGGCCCCCGGCTTTGGTTCACGTCGGACCATCGCAATCGGCCGATGGCCGTCTGCAATCAGCGCCGGCTTGAGCGCCGATCCGATGAGTCCGCTCGAACCCGTGATGACGATATCCATCGACTCAGGCTAGGAGCTTGGTTGGGGTGTGCCGACCGAAGCAGCAAGTGTCACAAATCGTGTCGGCTCGGACAGAGATCTTGTGGATACCATTCCTCGAAGTGAGTACCCGCCTACTCCTGATCCTGTCGCTTCTGACCGGGCTCTTGATTCTTGGCGCCTTTGCCGTGCAGATTCTCCTCGTTCGGGGATAATCAGCCCGGGGAGACATGTTCCCTTGCGCCGACCTGCCACTCGGAGGTGGTTGTTCTGTCCACACAGCACTTTGATGTCACCGTGATCGGTGGCGGTCCGGCAGGCTACGCAGCCGCCCTCTACGGCGCTTCGGCCGGGCTATCGATTGCTCTGATCGAACGACACAAACTTGGCGGGACGTGTCTCAACGTGGGCTGCATCCCGGCAAAGGAACTGCTCGAAACGGCAGCCGTGAAGCGGACGATCGATCATGCGGGCGCGTTCGGCGTGAAAGCGACGGTCGAGGGACTCGATTGGGCGACGACGATGAGCCGCAAGCAGGGCATCATCGACCAACTCGTCGGCGGAGTCGGCGGGCTGCTCAAGGGTCGCAAGGTCACCGTGTTCGACGGCAACGGAACGCTTGGGGCTGATCATCGCACCGTGTCAATCGCAGGCGGTTCGTCTGGCGAGGTCTCCATCACGGCTGACGCAGTCATCCTGGCTGCGGGTTCGGTGCCGAGAACGATTCCCGGGTTCCCGATCGACGAGCGAAACATCGTCACCTCCGATGAGCTGCTCTCGATCCCTTCACTACCAACGTCGGCGGTCGTCATTGGGGGCGGCGCGATCGGCTGTGAGTTTGCGTCGATGATGAGCGATCTCGGCACCAAGGTCACGATCATCGAAGCCATGCCCTCGATCCTCGCCAACTGCGACATCGACGTTGTCAAGGTCGTCCAGCGATCGTTCAAGAAGCGCGGGATCGATCTACACGAAGGTGTGATGGTGACCGGGCAGACAACCGGCGCCGACGGGGTGACGGTCTCGTTCGGTGAAGGCGAACAGGTCACCGCAGAAACCGTCGTCGTCTCCATCGGTCGTCGGCCGTTCTCAGAAACGCTTGGTCTCGAGGCAACCCAAGTCAACGTTGACGATCGTGGATTCGTCGAGGTCGATGAATACGGACGGACCTCGGTCCCCGGCGTGTGGGCCGCGGGCGACGTGATCAACACCGCTCAGCTCGCGCATGCCGGCTTCATGGAGGGCATGATCGCCATCACCGACATCCTCGGCGAAGACGCCGTACCACTCGATGGTTCGAAGTTGCCGTGGTGCATCTACTGCCACCCCGAGGTTGCCTTTGCTGGGATGACCGAAGCCGAGGCCAAAGAAGCTGGCCACGACGTTGTCATTTCGAAGCACCGCTTCACTGGCAACGGCCGGGCCATGATCGTCGGCGAAACCGAGGGGTTGGTGAAAATCGTGGCCGAGAAGCTCCCCGACGGAACGGGCGGCACCATTCTTGGTGTGCACATGGCTGGCCCGTGGGTCACCGAGCAATTGGGCCAGGCCTATCTCGCCGTCAACTGGGAAGCCACGGTGAACGAAGTGGCCCAGTTCATCCAGCCGCACCCGACACTGAGTGAACTCTTCGGCGAGAGTGTTCTCGCCCTCACCGGCCGTTCATTGCACGGCTAAACTGACACCTTCCGACGCCGCATTTGATCTCGGTGGCGTCACACAACCCGCAAGTCCGGAAGAGCTCCGGCACGACACAAGTTCGAGAAAAAGTAACCCGCAGGAGCGAGCACCGACGTGGCCGAAATTGAGATGCCCCAACTGGGCGAGACCGTAACGGAAGGAACCATCACCCGATGGTTCAAGCAAGTTGGCGACTCGATCGCCGTCGATGAGGTGCTCTTCGAGGTCTCGACCGACAAGGTCGACACCGAAGTTCCGTCACCGATCGCAGGCGTCATCTCGGAGATCGTCGTTCCTGAGGGAGACACCGTCGAAGTCGGCACCGTCCTTGCTGTGCTCGGCGACAGCGCTGGAGGCGCAGCTGCTCCGGCAGCCGCCGCGGCTCCTGCGGCCGAGGCTCCTGCTCCGGAGCCAGCCCCCGCACCGGCTCCTGCTGCCGAGGCTCCGCCTGCTCCTGCGGCAGCTCCAGCCCCCGCAGCTCCAGCTCCAGCTCCAGCTCCAGCGGCTCCAGCTCCGGCGGCCGCAGCTGCCCCGGCTGGCGGTTCCGCTGGAAACACCGCAGGCAAGGTGCTCTCACCCGTCGTTCGACGCCTCGTGACCGAATACGCGATCGACGTCAATCAGATCTCGGGAACCGGCCTTGGCGGTCGGATCTCTCGCGACGATGTGCAGCGCTACATCGAAGCCAACAAGTTGCAGGCCACGGCGGCCCCGGCTGCTCCTGCCGCGCCGGCTCCCGCTCCCGCCGCTGCTGCTCCGGCAGCGCCAGCTCCGGCTCCTGCTGCTCCTGCTCCGGCAGCGCCTTCAGCGGCTCCCGCCCCCGCTGCTACGGCGCCAGTTCCTGCCGTCGGCGCTCGCGACTCGGTCGTGCCCCTGTCCAACATTCGCCTGCGCACTGGCGAGCACATGGTCATGTCGAAGGCGGTCGCCCCTCACACGCTCACGGCGATCGAGATCGACTACGAAGGCGTTGACCAAGTCCGAGCCGCCCACGGCAAGGCATTCAAGGAGCAGGAAGGCTTCAGCCTCACTTACCTGCCGTTCATTACGCGAGCCGTAGTCGACGCCCTTCGCGAGTATCCGCACCTCAACGCATCGATCGGTGATCGTGAGTTGATCGTCCACTCCGACATCAACATGGCCGTCGCCGTCGATCTCGACTTCCAGGGTCTCCTGGCCCCGGTTGTGAAGGGCGCCGATGGCATGCGCATGCGGGCCATCGCCCGTGGCATCTCTGATGTTGCCCGTCGGGCTCGGGCCAAGCAGCTGTCTCCTGATGAGCTGTCGGGCGGAACCTTCACGCTGACCAATGCCGGCAGCTATGGCACGATGATGCAGTTCCCGATCATCAACCAGCCGCAGGTGGCGATCCTGTCGACCGACGCCGTGAAGCGCAAGCCAGTCGTCGTCGAAGACAGCTACGGCAACGAATCGATCGTGATTCACTCCGTCGGCGTGCTTGCCATGGCCTGGGACCACCGGGCCATCGACGGCGCCTACGCCGCCGCCTTCCTCGCCCGAGTGCGCGAGATCATCGAGACCCGTGACTGGGAACCTGAGCTCGGCTGACATCGACGACGCCCCGGCTGCGTCGGCGCCCGAGCGTGTCGACGTGAGCGAACCCGTGAGGGTTCGCTGGCTCGGCAACGTTTCATACGCCGAGGCCTGGGACCTGCAGTCCCGTCTCTTCGAGGGCGACGCTGACCATTTGCTGTTGCTCGAGCACCCTCCGGTGTTCACCCACGGAATCCGCGGCGTCACCGAGCACGTCCTGGTTGACCCCAGCACCATCGGAGCCGAGCTCTACCAGGTCAACCGTGGCGGCGACGTCACGTTTCATGGTCCTGGTCAACTCGTGGGTTACCCCGTCATGGCCGTTCCCGGCAAGCGGGGCGGCGGCTTTGCCGACACCAAGAACTGGATCACTGCGGTCGAACAAACGCTCATTGATGCGGTTGCCGAGCTCGGTCTCGAGACTGGTCGAGTCGAGGGTGCGGCAGGGGTCTGGGTCGATCCCGATGGTGTGCGCCCTCGCAAGCTCGCAGCGGTCGGCGTGCGCCTCAGTCGAGGTCGCTCGATGCACGGATTTGCGCTCAATGTCGACGTCGACCTCGATTGGTTCAGCCACATCGTCCCGTGCGGCATCACCGACAAAGGGGTCACGTCGCTGCAAGCCGAAGGCATCGATGTATCGATCCAAGAGGTTGTCGATCTGGTGGCCGCCAGCGCCCAGCCTCACCTGTTCCCGGGGCGCACCGCAGACCGGCAAGATGTTGCGTTCCGTCACCTGACCACCGATCTCTCGGCCTTTTCTCGGGGCGAGGGCCCAGGCGAGATCATCCGGCCTTCGAAGACTGACGAGCCGCCGGCCAACGAACCCGCTCGGACGGTTCCGGTTCAGCTCGGGCGTCGCCTCGACCAGGCAGGCGTCGAGGGGGGTCTCGATATCGGCACCCGAAAACCAGAGTGGATGCGGGTGAAGCTCGAAACGAGTCCGGAGTTTCGTCGGCTCAAATCGGTCTCGAAGGATCTCGGGCTCACCACGGTGTGTGAAGAGGCCGGATGCCCCAACATCTTCGATTGCTGGAACGAGGGCACGGCAACGTTCATGTTGCTGGGGGAGCGGTGCACGAGAGCCTGCGGCTTCTGCCTCGTCGACACCCGCAAACCCGAAGCTGTCGACACCAGTGAGCCGGATCGCATCGCCGATGCGGTTGCCTCGCTGGGGCTCGACTTCGCCGTTCTCACCATGGTTGCCCGCGACGATCTCGACGATGGCGGTGCCGCAATCGTCGCCCAATCGGTTGAACGCATCCGAGAGCGCACACCCGGTACCGGTATTGAGGTGCTGATCTCCGATCTGAAGGGTTCTCGATCGTCGCTCGAGACCATCGTCGAATCTGCCCCCGACATCATCAATCACAACATCGAGACGGTGGCTCGGCTGCAGCGAGCGGTTCGGCCGTCAGCTGGTTACGCCCGGAGCCTCACGCTTCTGGCTCGAGCAAAGGCCGCCGGCATGCGGACCAAGTCGGGCCTCATTGTTGGTATGGGCGAAACGTTCGACGAGGTCGTCGCCACCATGGCTGACCTCGCAGCCGTCGGCGTCGACATCGTCACGATCGGGCAGTACTTGCGACCGACGACCCATCACTTGCCGATCAACCGTTGGGTCAGCCCAGACGAATTCGCCCACTTCAAAGAGATCGGCGAAACGCAGTTGGGCATTGCCCACGTCGAGTCAAGCCCGCTGACTCGTTCGAGCCATCATGCGGGGAGCGCAGCGGCTCAGGTCGTCTGAGAGTGCTCGATGTGAGCGACGATGCGCTCGACGTGCACTTCGACACTGCTCGTTGATTCGAGCCGCAAAACCGGACAGGTGAGCCCGGCGAGCCAGGCTTCATGGCCGTTGCGGCTGGTTGGGTCATCGCTCGATGTGTCGTAGCTCGCTGCCCACTCGAGGAACTCAGCAGAGTTGGCGGCCACGGGGGCGTCGTTTCGCAGAGCGGCGCCGTAGCGCTGCTCTTCGCGAGCCCGGAGCCGGTCCATGCGAACCTCGGGCGGCAACAGCAGAAAGACCACCAGGTCGAGGTCGCCGTCCCAGTCGGAGCCCCACGAGCCGGTCATCGCCCCGCTGAGCACAAGCGTGGGATGGCGATCGAAATCGGCTCGCAACAGCCGTCGACGATCTTCCACCGGGCGCGTCGTCGTGAACGGCGGGTCGGTGGGCAGCCAGTAGTACTGATCGGAGTCGAGCATGGGGACATCGAGACGATTCGCGAGAGCTGTGGCAAGCGTGGTTTTCCCCGTGCCTGAGGCGCCGGCGATGTTGATCTTCACGTCGATCTCTTGGGCGCCTTGGCGGCTACCTCAAACCAGATCTTCGCCCCGACCATCCATGCAAGGTGGGCGACACCAATGACGACTCGACCCCGGAGGAACCAACCGAGCATCGCGATGCCCATGCCGAGTTGGTGGCCGGCAAGGGCGAGGCTGCTGCGACGAGCAAGAACCTGAGCCCATCGGAACAACGGTGGGAGCGCGAGCCCGTAGCCAACGAGAAACAGCACGGTCGACACGGGATGCACGCGTTCTAGCCTGCCCGCTTTCGGCCCAGATCGCTCGTCTGAGTCAGCTAGGGCAGACCGAGGATGATGGAGTCGTCGTCGGCAGCTGCCGGCTGGACGGCAAGATCGACGGCTTCTCTGAGGTACTCGCGAATCTCGCCGTGGGCTGTCTCATAGGCACTGAGCAGGCGATCGCCGTGCTGCCATGGAGCTCTGGTCAGGAGTTGAAGCTCGGACTGCAGGACCCGGTCGTGCGTCTGGCTTGCTGGCGCAATGAGAAGGGGCACGACGATTCGAGCAATCGAGGTCACGCGCAACCGACGCTGCCAGCATGCTCCGACCTGATCGAGGGGCACCCTGCTCAGCCGTGGGGCTGGCAATGTTGCCAGCGTGGCGGTTGGATTCGAGATCGTTCGTGATGATCGGTTTTGATCGCAGACGAGGCGCAGCTGCTCCATGGCGGCCGTGGCCGACTCGAGCTCATCGTCAATCACGACGATGGCAGCTGATCGAAGTTTGTTTGCCATCGGCAGCGCCGTTTCGGCCCAAAACTCATCAGCAGTTGGGGCAACGCCAGCCCGCCGAAGCGAGCCGATCTTGCGTTGCTCGGACAGAAGGCCACGCCACGACAGATCATGTGCTGAGCGAACGGCTTCGAGCCGCGAGCTCAACTGTTCAAGTGTGCTTCCAATCCGCTGAACGGCGAGCCGTTCGTCGGTATGGAGCTCACTTGCTTTTCCGCCAAAATCGGTCGTGTTCGTGGTCACTTCTGCCCTGTTGCTTGCTAGGTTCCCGCCTGCCTACAACCTGTCGGCGGGGGCCGGTTTTGTCACAGGGTCCATTGGGCCCAATTTGAGGGGGTCGTGCGGCCCCGGCTCCCATTTGCGCCGTCGTCCGACCCCGGTCTGAAGCAGTCGCGCCGGTACGCTGAAGCCAATGTTCGCCGCCATCAGTGCATGACCTTCGCGATGCTCGATCTGCACGGCGCAACCGTGATGCTGCAATGGTCCACCGGCGGCCTGCTCTTTCTCTGGGTCACGACTCGGCGGAGGGAAGTCGGCATTGGTTATGGCTGGACCATGCGCATTACCTACGGGCTCTTGGCTTGCCTTGCGCTGTACCTCGGACTTGCATTTGGCCTGCAACCGGTTCGCGAGATCGGTTCGGCGGGCGTCATCGCTGGTTGTGTGATTTCGGGCGCTCAGTCATGGACCCGGCGAGCCCGCGGTGTGTCGGGCCAAAAGGCAGTCGCCGAGTCGCGTTCTGAACGGGTTGCCGCAATGACCGGCATCGATCGGGCCAGTCAGACAAAAGCAGAAGAGGGACCGGAGTTTGACCCTCGGCTCGATCTCATCGCCCCAGTCTTCGGGTTTGTTGGACTGATCGGCGCAGGGCTCAACGCTGGAGACCCGGCATGGCTGCAGCTGGCTCGCGTGCTCGTCGGCGCCTTGTTTCTTGGCGCCGTGAGCGACGCCATGTTGCTCGGCCACTGGTATCTCGTGCAGCCCGGTCTCGGCCGAGAACCCCTCAATGAGTTGGTCAGGTGGACTGGCATCACGTGGCTTCCCGAAGTTGTCCTCCTGCTGATCCCGACCGGCATGATCTCGGTACTCAGCGGCGCCATCGACGATGGATATGCGGGCATGCTCGGCTGGTTTTGGGTGGCGTGTGTCGTCGCCACTATTGCGCTGGTCGGTGTGACCATTGCCGCGCTTCGCGAGCGCCAGTATTCGGCGGTCATGGCGGCAACCGGTCTGCTCTATCTTGCGATCCTGACGGCATTTGGCGTCGACTTGGTCGCCCGCGCCGCCTTGAGCCTCTAAACCTTCACCGTTTGCGTTGTCGGGTCGATGGATTACGGTACGTAGCCCTGCGGTCGGAGCGGAAGGAGAGCACATGCCCAGAGCCATCTGGAGCGGTGCCATCAGTTTTGGCCTTGTCTCGATACCGGTGAAGTTGTACTCGGCCGTGAGCCGACAGACGGTCCGCTTCAACCAACTCGATGGGCGAACGAACGCTCGCGTGAAGCAGAAGCGAGTGTCGGCCCTCGACGGCGAGGAAGTGCCCTACGAGGAGATCGTCAAGGGGTACGAGATCTCCAAAGACTCTTATGTCGTTGTCAGCGACGACGAACTCGCTTCGTTGAGCCCCAAGGCGTCTCGCACGATCGACATCTCTGATTTCGTCCAACAGTCAGAGATCGACCCGATCTTCTACGACTCCGCCTACTACCTGGTTCCAGACGAGCTGGCTCGGAAATCGTATGCCCTGCTGGCGGAGGCAATGGAGGAAAGCGGGCATGTCGCTATTGCCAACTTCGTGATGAGGACAAAGCAGTACCTTGCCGCTGTTCGGCCGGTCGACGGCAAGTTGATGTTGTCGACGATGATCTACCACGACGAAGCCGTCGATGCGTCTGAGATCCCCGGCCTCGCCGAGCTCGACGAGATCGAGATCAACGACGCCGAACGAACGATGGCCGATCAGCTGATCGAGTCGTTGATCACCGAGTTCGAGCCGGAACGATATGAAGACAACTTCCGGGTGCAGGTGAAGGAACTGATTGAGAAGAAGGCCGCCGGTGAGATCACCACCGTCGAGGCATCGTCGGCAGCCGAAGACGCTGGCGTCGTCGACCTTTTGGCCGCGCTCGAAGCAAGCGTGAGCGCCGCAAAGGAAGCCCGCAAACGCCATCCGGCCAAGAAGAAGCCGGCGGCGAAACGAAAGAAGGCAAAGAAGAAGGCCGCAGACGAAGATGTGCCAGAAGCCAAGTCGGCGTGATCGCTGACTTCTGACCGGTAGCGGCAACGGGCGCGAGGTACACAGCGTGGCATCGCCGATTCGAGTCGAGGTTGACGGACGCACCCTGAGCTTGTCGAACCTCGACAAGGTTCTGTACCCGGCATCTGGATTCACCAAGGGACAGGTCATCGACTACTACGCCCGCGTCGCTCCCACGTTGATTCCGCATCTCGAGGGGCGTTGCATCACGCTCCGTCGCTTTCCCGATGGGATCGATGGCACGACGTTCTTTGAGAAACGTTGCCCCGATCATCGGCCAGAGTGGATGCCGACGGCGCTCGGCCCCGGCGACCGGAACGGTGGCATCAACTACTGCGTGCTGGATGAGCAGGCGGCGGTGGTGTGGACGGCAAACATGGCTGCCCTCGAACTCCACGCGCCGATGGCTCGGGCAGATGATCTCGAGAACCCAACGATGCTGGTGTTCGACCTTGACCCGGGCGCACCGGCGACGATTGTCGAGTGTTGTCAGGTCGCGATGTTGCTGCAGGAAGTCCTCGACAGCGTCGGACTCGAGGCCTTCCCCAAGACCTCAGGATCGAAGGGGCTTCAGGTCTATGTGCCGCTCAACACCGAGGGCGCAGATGCGCACACGCACGAACACGCTTCGAGCTTTGCCCTTGCCGTGGGGCAGTTGTTGGCCAAGCAACATCGAGATCGGATCGTGGTCAACATGAAGAAGACCGACCGGGTGGGGAAGGTGTTCGTCGACTGGTCACAGAACAGCCTTCACAAGACGACCTCGGCCGTCTATTCGCTCCGGGCCCGAACGGACCCGACGGTGTCGACCCCGGTGAGCTGGGACGAGGTGGCCGATGGTGCCGATGGCGAGGTCTTGAGCTTCGAGACCGATGAGGTGCTCGAGCGGATCGACGAACTCGGCGACCTGTTTGCGCCGACACTCGAACTTGTGCAGCAGCTCCCCGGCAGCTGATCGTCAGCCGGAGGCTGAACCCTTCGACACACGAACAGTGCCACACGACGTGGCCGCGCTGGTCATGCCGTCGCCGGAGATGGCGACCACGTCGTAGGTGTACCGATTGCCGCCGACAACAGCGCTGCTGAACTCGGTGCCGCCAATCGAGCCGTCTTCAACGCGGGCGCCACCGTTCTCAGATCGGTAGATCCTGAATGACGACGAATTGGCGCCAGACACCCAGCTGACTTCGACCCGGGTCGAGCCCAGGACTCGAGCCGAACACGACGCGGCCGGTTCTGGAGGGCCGGAGCTGCAGGTGACGTAGGACGACCGTTGTCCAGAGAAGTAAGAGAACGCGATGCGATACACCGTCGAATTGTTCGGAACCGACTCCGAGAATGTCGTTGTGTCGCCTGCGGGTGCCGCACGCCAGAAGAACGTGCCGCCGGCGTTGATTCGGCGTTCAACGACGACCTTCTCGACATTGGATCCGGCCGGCCACGCGATCGTCATCGTCGAGCCTGACTGCTCAGCGTCACAGCTCGTTGGCCCGGGAGGTCCGGGATCGGGCTGCGCAGTGGGCCCAGGACCAGCCTCGTCGCAGAGACGGATGAGATCGCGGGCGACAGTTTGTGACCCAATCGGGCCGTAGGTCGAGAAGCCGCCGGTGGCCCAGAGGCAACCGTCGCTCGGATTGACATGGATCGCCCAGGCCCCGGCTCGGCCAGACAGCACTGGTCGGAAGCTCTCGATGCGGTTGGTGTTGGATGCGCTGTAGGCGGCAAGCGAGTCGATGGTGCTGTGGCGACCGGTCGGCTCTGTATGAACGATGGTTTGGGTATCGGAGTAGTGATCGAACCAGCAGTGGCACGACGTGTAGATCCGATCGCCGACCCGTTCGATCTCTTGGAAGTCGCCGCCAAACCAATCGCCGGGGGAGCAGTTGTTGTTCCGCGATGGGTCGCAGGCGGTGTAGTGGAAGTTCTTCAACTCGTAGTTGTTGTTCTCGTCGAAGACACGCAGGGAGTGTTCGAGGCCGGCAACCCACACGTCGCCGAATTCGGTGGCCTCGACATCGAACTGCCAGTGGCAGGTATTCGGGTCGGCAGACTGACAGTTGTTCTCTTCGATGATGCCGGCCCCGATGGTGACAGCCGCGCTGTCGTCCACGCCGGCAAACCCTGCCGCGTTCGTGTTGCCGTTGACCGAGCGGAACTGCCCGGTGAAGTAGGTGACGTTCTGGGTGCGGCTCCGGGCCACTCCCCAGATCGCCCCGCCCGAGAACCTCGGTGTCCATGATGAATCGACGACGCCCGTCGTCGGGTTCATTCTGATGGCGTCTGCCGCGCTCACCGAACCGGCAGCAGACGACACCGCGCCGAAGTCGCCGACGACGTAGAGCTGTCCGTCTGCTTCGATCTTCATATCGACAACCATGGCCCGAGCGCCAGACACTCGGGGGGCCCAACCCGGCCACAGGTCGCCCGTGACGGGATCGATCTTGACGAAGCCGCCCGTGTTGACGCCGTTCCATGTGCTGAACTCGCCGCCGACAAACAAGCCGCCGTCTGGTGCCGCCTGCAGGGCGTAGACCGCCCCGTTCACGTTGGGTTGGAACCACGACTGCCAGACGCCTGTATCCGCATCGAACGATGCGAGGTAGCTCTGATCACCGCCACGAGATCCGTTGGTGACCGTGAGAAAGTTGCCGCCGACATACATGGTGTTGTCGACCTGTTCGAGTGCCCAACCGAGCGCCGTCGAGTCGCCGATCAGCGTGGCATTACCCCGATCGCGAAGACCCCAGCTTGTCTCACTGTCGGAGTTGATTTCGGCCGCGGAAGGCTCGGGCCTTGACACGATCGCCAAGACGGACGCCACCAACATGAGGACAGCTGCTGCTGCCGCCACCGGACGCCGAGGTGCTGAAAGAATCTGATCGCCGCTCACCCGCACCGAACTAGTCTGCCAGACATTCGGCCCACACCGCCTTGGGTGATTCTATGCTGCCCAAATGCCTACCTTGAGCCTGTCCGCCTCTGTACCCAAGAGCGCTTCCGCCCACGATCTCGTTGTTGCGAGCGACGAACTCGACAAGCTGAGCCCCGAACTGGCTCGAGCGGCCGAGTTGCATGGCTTTGAGGGAAAGGTGGGCCAGACGTTGGTGATCGCCGGGCCTGTTGATGAGCCGATTCGAGTGCTGGTGGGCATCGGTGCCCGATCAAAGGTTGGCGCCGATGAACTACGTCGAGCCGCTGCTGCGTTTGTCCGGTCAGTGGGCAGGCACAAGGCCGTCGCAACAACGCTTGCTGAGAAACCTGGGCGGCGAGTCACGAGTGACCAGGCCATTCGAGCGGTCGTCGAGGGTGTTGGCCTGGCCTCCTACCGATTCACCGATTTCAAGGGCACTGAACCAAAGCAGACGCTGCGCAAAGTGTCGGTTGTTGCGTCAGGTGCTGGCACCAGAGCTGCCTTCAACCAAGGAGTTGCGACCGTCGGGGCGGTCACGCTCGGACGCGATCTGGTCAACGAACCGGGTGGATCGCTCACCCCGGCAGCGTTTGCCGACAAGGCCAGGGCTGCTTGCCGGGGCACCGGTGTGAAAGTGAGCGTTTGGGACGAAAAGCGCATCGAGAAGGAGCGACTCGGCGGTCTCATGTCGGTCAATCAGGGCTCGACCCATCCGCCGCGATTCCTGACCCTCGAGTACAAGCCGCAAGGGCGAGCTGCCGGCAAGGTTGCGCTCGTTGGCAAGGGCATCACGTTCGACTCCGGTGGTCTGTCGATCAAGTCGGGCACCGGCATGATGACGATGAAGGTCGACATGACTGGCGGCGCCGTTGTGCTCGCCGTGATGACCCTGCTCCCGATTCTCGGCGTGAAGGCAGCGGTTACGGCCTACATCCCGCTGACCGACAACATGATCAACGGTGACGCCAGTCGCCCGGGGGATGTGTTCACGGCTCGAAACGGCAAGACCGTGGAGGTGCTCAACACCGATGCAGAGGGTCGTCTGGTGATGGCTGATGCGCTGTCGCTCGCTTCTGAAAAGAAGCCAGACGCCATCGTCGACGTAGCGACGCTCACCGGGTCCGTCTCCGCAGCACTCGGCACGGGGTACGCGGGCATCATGGGAACAGACGACAGCCTCCTCAAGCGGCTCGAAGCGGCGTCGGCCAAGACCAGCGAGAAGGTGTGGCGGCTCCCGCTTCCTCACGAGTACCGCAAGCAGCTTGATTCGAACGTTGCCGACCTCAAGAACATCGGCAGCGGGCCCTACGGCGGTGCCCTTGTTGCCGGGTTGTTCCTCAAAGAGTTCACGGCTGGCGTGCCGTGGGGCCACATCGACCTCGGCCTGTCTGCGATGTCCGACAAAGAGGACGGCATTATCACCAAGGGCGGTACGGCATTCGGTATTCGCCTTCTTGCGGAGATGCTCGAGAACTGGACGTAACTCCGATGGTCTCGACGTAGCCCGTCTGGCTGGGACGTAGTCCGTCTGGCCTATGCGGGCTGACACTTGTACTCAGCCGAGATCGGGAGGCCTGGGTCAACCAGCTTCATTTCGCGACGCAATGCGCCGATGGAGAGTCCACACGCTCCAACGCTGATTTTCAGCGTGGTGCAGAGTGGGACGACATCAGTGGCAGTCATCGACCGTGGAGTAAACAACAACATTCGGCCGACGGTGCGAGCTCCGCGCGCCTCGAAGGCAAAGTTGGTACAGGTCGGTGTCGACCTGCTTGTTGCTCTTGCTGGCCTCTTGGTCGCAGCTATTGTTCGTCCCGGCGGTAGCGATTTCGTGATTGGAGCAGCGATTCTGCTCGTGGGGTGGGCCGCGTTCATGGGCCGCTTCCGGCTCTACGCATCCCGATTCATCACCCGGCGTTCTGATGAGATCCGCCGCATTCTCGACTCTGGCATTCTCGCCACGGCCTCGGTTGCTGCTGCTGCGTTCACCTTCGATCTGGAGGTCGACCGACTCTGGCTGGCTGTGGCCGCGAGCTTTGGAGCGATTGGTTTGATCGGCGAGCGAGAAGTCATGCGCCGACGTTTTGCCACGATGCGGGCCAAGGGCGAACTGCAGCGCCAGGTCTTGCTCATCGGAGACAATCTCGAGAGCCAGTTGCTCGCCAAGATGTTCGACGAGGAGACCCACCTCGGCTACGACGTTGTCGACACAATCGATCCGACTCGAGTTGGCAACCCCAATGAGCTCACCACTCGGGTCCTGCAAGCGGCCCGTGACGCCGATGCCGGAGGTGTCGTCATTGCGGCAACCGCCATCGAGGCTCGCCACAGCAACCGCCTGATTCGAGATCTCATTGAGGCTGGCATCCACGTTGAGCTCAGTTCGACGCTGGCTGACATCGACCCATCACGCCTCACCGTCCGACCGCTTGGACGTTTCCCCGTTGTCTATGTCGAACCTGTGCAGCGGCACGGGTGGCGAGCTGTTGCAAAGCGAACCTTTGACTTCACCCTCGCGTCGCTCGGTGTCCTCTGCCTCTCACCGGTTCTCGCTCTGCTCTGGATCGCCGTCCGGCGCGACAGCGAGGGCCCGGTGATCTTCAAGCAGTCACGAGTCGGCAAGGACGGCGAGCCGTTCGATGTGATGAAGTTCCGCACGATGGTAATCAACGCCGAAGAGATCCTCGCCGAGTTGCAAGAAGACAACGAAGGTGCCGGGCCGCTCTTCAAGATGAAGGATGACCCGCGCATCACCAAGGTCGGCGCATTCCTCCGCAAGACCTCGCTCGACGAACTCCCTCAGCTGTTCAACGTCATCAAGGGCGAGATGAGCTTGGTCGGTCCACGACCAGCGCTGGCGTCGGAGATGTCTGCCTGGGACGAGGACCTCTATGGTCGTCTTCGAGTGAAGCCCGGTATCACTGGCATGTGGCAGGTGTCCGGGCGCAGCGAAACCACGTTCGAGGAATACACGCGCCTCGATCTGTACTACGTCGACAACTGGTCACTCGTTGTTGATCTGACGATCTTGGCTCGCACCATTCCCGCGGTGCTGAAGTCAGACGGCGCCTACTAACTACCTAGGCAGTCTGGTGTCCTAGGCAGTCTGGGAGGCTGAGCCGTCCCACTCGGTGTGGATGGTTCGCATGTGGATTGGCAGCCGGTTCAGCTGGCGAATCGTGAGCGGCGGCAGCTTTGGACGCACGGCCAAGATGGCGCCATTGCGCCGGGCTGCCCCAAACCGGCACGCTCGCTCGACGCTGCGCCAGAACGGGCTGTTCTTTCCGCCCTTGTCGCCGATACCGAGTTCTTTGGCCCAGTCGGCACAGTTCACGGTGTAGCCGTCGGGGTTTGCCGCCAACTGTTTGGCCAAGCGCCGAACGAGAAGCGTCGACGTTGGTCCCAAGACGGAGACCCAGAAAATCTCGACATAGTCGCTGAGTGGGTCATGGCCCAGGTGATCGAGCACCTCGTCTGGCCACGGCACCACGTGTAGCTGTGGTTCGGGAAACGTCGGAACGATACTGAGATGGTTGGTCATGCTTTGCCTCTCTCGGAGCACCCGCCGGTGCATGCTTTGGTTGCATCACATGCAACGAACGTAAAGAAACGTAATTGAACGTAAACGATACGTCAAGAGAGCGGCTCGTCTCGGCCTCGATCGGGCTCAGCGTGGGTGGGCGAGAAAGTAGTAGTTGCGCCCTTGGTGGAACTGGGCCGAGAACTGCTCGTTGCTGAGCGGCGGGCCGTCTTCGAGCCACGTGCCGAGAAGCGACACCGCCATGTCGTGCTCGGCGAAGAAGGCGGCGATGTCGCTCGGGTCGGTGCCGTACACGTCGCTCCCGCCCAGACCGTGTTCGAACACCACGATCGGCCGGTGCTTGCCGATGGTCTCGCTTCCGCCTTGGAGGACACCGAGTTCGGCCCCTTCAACGTCGATCTTGATCAGCTTCGGAGCGCGATCGTCTGCGAGATCGTCGAGCTTGGCGGTCGGCACCGAGATCAACTCGACGGTTTCGTCTGGTCGGTCGTAACGACGTTCCTTGAGGCCGCTGTAACCCGGGTTCGACACGACGTGATGAAACTCGAGATCACCCGCAGGCTCGGCGACAAGGGCGAGGCGGTGGATCTCGGTGTCGCGGTACTTGTGGATGAGGGCCGAGTGGAGATGGGGGAGCGGCTCGAAGGCAAGATGTCGACCTCCGGGGGCCGCGGCGAGCATGTGATCGAGGATGGCTCCTTCGTGGCAGCCAACGTCGATCGCGACGTCGTCGCCGCTCAGCACCCGATCGATGACCACGGCGGTCTGGAGGTCGTAGCGGTGGTTCTTGTCTGGCCCGTTGAGCACCTGAATCAGACGAGCGTCAGGGTCGCTGCCTTGCGCCGACGGGCCGACCTTGTTGCGGAGCGACGAAGGGACACCGTCGCGCAGTATCGACTTGGCCTGATGGGCGGTATCGCGAGCTCGGTTGCGCAGTTGGTCAGCGATGGACGTCACGCCGAAAGACTAGAGCTGCGAAGATGCGGACATGGCAGATGGTCAAAATGGCACGGGCAGTCGAGATGGCACTGGTGTTGGTGATGCAGCCGAGGCAGCGGAACAGCTGTCGGCTGCTATCGCTGACGCTCGAGAACTTGTCGATCAGGCGTCGCGCATCGTGCTGCTGACCGGAGCCGGCATCTCGACCGACAGCCGCATCCCCGACTTCCGCGGTCCGAATGGCGTGTGGACCAAAAACCCGGGGGCCGAGAAGACGGCGACCCTGCAGAACTACGTGGCCGAGCGAGAGGTGCGTGTCAGGGCCTGGCGAGGGCGCCTCGATTCGCCCGTGTGGTCCGCCGAACCGAACAAGGGCCATCTCGCCCTTCTCGATCTCGAGGCGCGACGCAAGATGAGCCTGCTGATCACGCAAAACATCGATGGCTTGCACCACGCCGCAGGGAGTGACCCCGATCGAATTGTCGAGGTGCACGGGTCGATCCGCGAGGTCGTGTGTCTGAGCTGCGACTACCGAGCCCCGATGCAGGTGGCCCTCGACCGAGTCCGTCAGGGAGAAGAAGATCCGGCCTGTCCCGAATGTGACGGCATGCTCAAATCAGCAACGATCAGTTTCGGCCAGAACCTGATCGTCGAAGATCTCCAGCGAGCCGAGGCGGCGGCCCAGAATTGTGACCTGCTCTTCGCCATCGGCTCGACACTCGCCGTCTTCCCAATCGCCGCCGTGGTGCCCGTCGCCAAGCAGAACGGGGCCAAGGTGATCATCCTCAACGGCAGCGAAACCGACATGGACGACCTGGCCGATGTGGTCCTACGAGGCTCGATCTCTGACGTGTTGCCGATGGTCACCGCGCCCTGAGTCGGGAGCAGAGACTTGGGAACAAACGGGTAGCCAACCCGGTTCTGATGTCGTAATCCCGACCAAACAGATAGGGTTTAAGAATGCCATCGTTTCGAGAGCTGTTGGCCAGCACCAAAGCCGAGATTGCCGAAGTTGATACTGACGGAGCACAAGCGGCACTTGCCGCTGGTGCCACCCTTGTTGACGTACGCGAACCTGACGAGACTGCGCAAGGAGTCGTGCCCGATTCGGTGGTGATCGCTCGCGGCAATCTCGAGGCACAAATCGAGAATCGAGTTGCCGACAAAGCCACGCCGCTCGTGGTGATGTGCGCCGGTGGCGTGCGCTCGGCGTTTGCGGCAAAGACCCTCGGCGAACTCGGCTACACCGACGTCGTGTCGATGGACGGTGGCTTCAACAAATGGAAAGACGAAGGGCGTAGTTGGGTCACGCCGGCAACGCTCTCGGCCGACCAACGCAATCGCTACAGTCGCCACCTGCTGCTGCCCGAGGTTGGCGAAGAGGGGCAGAACAAGCTGCTGGCGGCCAAGGTGCTCCTGTTGGGTGCCGGTGGCCTCGGATCTCCCGCTGCGCTCTACCTTGCGGCCGCAGGCGTTGGCACGCTTGGCATTGTCGATATGGACGTTGTCGACGAGTCAAACCTTCAGCGTCAGATCCTGCACAATCTCGATCGTGTCGGTGACCGAAAGGTCGACTCGGCCAAGAAGACCCTCACGGCAATGAATCCCGACCTCAACGTGGTCACCTACGACCAACGTCTCGGGGCCGACAACATCCTGGACATTCTCGAGGGCTACGACGTCGTCATCGATGGCGCAGACAACTTCCCGAGCCGCTACATCCTCAACGATGCGTCGGTGAAGCTCGGCATTCCGGTGGTGCACGGCTCGATCTTCCGGTTTGAGGGCCAGATCACCGTGTTTGATCCCCTCGATGGCCCGACCTATCGCGATCTGCTTCCCGAACCGCCGCCACCAGAGCTCGCTCCGAGCTGCGCCGAAGCGGGCGTGCTCGGTGTGCTGCCGGGAATCGTCGGGTCGATTCAGGCGCTGGAGGCCATCAAGCTGATCTTGGGGCTTGGCGACTCTCTCAAGGGCCGCCTGGTGGCGTTTGATGCGCTCGAAATGTCGTTCCGGGAGTACAAAATCCCGATCGATCCGGCAAACGAAGTGACCCACGCCAACCGTGATGCCTTCGATGTTGTCGAGCTGGACGGGCTGTGCATGCCGGCCTTCACGGCACAGGCATAGGCAGAGAGTCAGTACACACGAAGCGGTTCGTAGGCGGCTTCGCCCACCCGACCGCATCATCGAGGTTTCGGACAGTACGATTCCCCACCGTTCGCATGTTCTAGCGGGACTACCCAGCGGGATCACCGAGACGACCATCGTCAATGCTTGATCGAACCTTTCCACGGCGGCTCGCCGACTTCGTCCGGTCGGTCACGCCCGCGCCCGCGGTTTTCAAACTGCTCATCGGGCTCGGCTTTGTTGCTGTGCTCGCGCCACCTGTTGCCGCTACCTCCGCACTCGACTCTCGAATTCGGAACCAGGACGTGGGTGGGAGCCTCGACGTCGAGACCTTCGAAGCCTCCTTTGGCGACGATTGGAGTGGCGACGCCGCAGCGGCTGCCGCGTTGCTCGCCGGCGATCAGAATCACGTCCACCACGGCGGCGGCACTGCCTCTGGCCCCAGCGGCTTCCGCAACGATGCCGCCGCAGTGCCGGCACTCGAGGTGCCGACAGCCGGCGTGCAATTCGACCTGCCGGGCAATCCCACCATGGTCATCCTCGAGGCGCTTGAAGGTGAAGACATCGGTACTGTCGCCATCCGCAGCTTCGACGGCACTGCATGGAGCGAATGGCTGGCTCTGTCTGACTCGGTCGAAGAAGCTCCCGATGGCCTTGACGGCGAAGAGGGCTCGCACCGAGGTCGCAGTGGTATCGGACCCATCTGGATCGGTGAGAACGCCGAATCAGTCGAACTTGCTCGTTTGGGCCCGGGGGGAGATTCGATCATCGTCGAAGCCCTCGCTCCGGCTGGCGATCTCGCCTTGGCTGCCCAAGGTTTGACCGATCCCGACGATGCCTCAGGACCTCTCGGAGCGTCGGCGGCCCAGCCGGGTCAGCCAACGATCATCCCACGGTCTGCTTGGACCAACGCAGACTGGGCCTTCGACAACGAAAGCTGCGAAAACGGCCCCATCCTGAACAACAACGTCGAAGCGATCGTTGTCCACCACACCGTCACGACCAACTCCTACAGCGCCGACTCGGTCGCAAGCCAGATCGAAGGCATCCGCCGCTTTCACACCAACACCCGGGGTTGGTGTGATATCGCCTACAACTTTCTGATCGACCGATTCGGTCGTATCTGGGAAGGCCGAATGGGTGGTGTTGATGAACCCGTGAGCGGGGGACACACCCGCGGGTTCAACACGGCGACCTCAGGGTTTGCCGTCCTCGGCACCCACACCAGTGCCGCTTCTCCTGCCGCGGTCAACAACGCGATCGCGATCCTCGCCGATTGGAAGCTGGGCCTGCACGGCGCCGATCCGCTCGGCACCGTGTGGCTCAAGAGTCGAACAAGTTCGACGTCTGGCCTGCGCTACCCGGACGGAACCTGGGTCGACACGCCTCGACTCGTTGGCCACCGAGATCTCGTTGTCACGTCGTGTCCGGGCAATGGCCTCTATCCCAACATCGCGCCGATCCGAGCCCAAATCGCTCAGACGGTCGACGATCCGCCATACAACTTCGCCAACCGCACACCGCTCGAGTCGGGGCCCGCCGTTTTCGTGGTCGACACCCAAGGAGCCATCCGGCCCGCTGGTGCAGCTGACGTGCCCACCAACTCTCCAGGGCCACTGGCGTCGGGAACCGCGATCGCTGTCGACGGCGCAAACGGCCGTGGCTTCGTCCTCGCCTCGAATGGCAACGTGATCGGCTTTGGTGGCAACGCCAATGTCGGCAGCCGACCGGCCGGAAATCGTGCCGTCGTTGATCTCGTGGCCACCGCCGACGGCTCTGCCGGCTGGGTCGTCGAACGCAACGGTGCGTTGCGGGGCTTCGGCGGCGCAAACGATCGCTCGCCCACGACCAACCCCGGCACAGCGGCGGCCGCTGCGATCGAAGACGGTCAGGGCTATGTGCTGGGAACAAACGGCAGTCTGCACCCGATCGGTGGCGCACCATCTCGATCAATCGGAGCGTCGGTCACTGCGATCGATCTCGCTCTGCTGCCAGACGGTGAGAGCGGCTGGGTCCTCGATTCGACGGGTCGCCTCCACGCGTTCGGCGACGCTACCGAGTGGCAGTCTGAGCTCACTGGTGCCAGCGGCGACCGAGCACGAGCGGTGCTGGCCGACCCGACCGGCCAGGGTGGTTGGGTACTCGACAGCGAAGGCCGCCTGTACTTCTTTGGCCGTGAGCGCAACGTGCAACCGTTGACCACCACGGTTGGCAACCCCACGATTGTCGACGCTGGGCTGTGGTGGCACCTGCCCGCCGACTTGGCTCAGACCAAAGGCGGCGCTTACACCGACGCGCTCATCAGGTTGTTCTTCGGTCGGCGTCCGACCATTCAAGAGATCGACGAGTGGACGTGGGTCATCGAACGAACCAATCGCGATGAGGTCGTCACCGAATTCGCCAACTCAGAGGAGTGGGCGGGAGCGATCGTCGACGAGATCTACCTCGACGTTTTGGGCCGCCCGCCAGACCCGGCTGGTCGGACGTACTGGGTGAACCGTCTCAACGACGGGCTGCGAACCCAAGATCTCGGGGCCCTGTTTTACTCCTCACCGGAGTACGTCCAGGCCGCGGGCTCCAACACGGCGTATGTGACCCAGCTCTATCGAGCCCTGCTCCATCGCGAGCCCGATGCTGAAGGTCTCAATCACTGGGTGACGAGACTCGACTCTGGCCAAGCGGTGCCGGGCGACATCGCCTCTGGCTTCTACCAATCTGTGGAGTCCCGCAACGATCGTGTGGTCCGCCTCTACAACACCATTCTGCTCCGAGGACCAGACGATGACGGGCGTGATTTCTGGGCCGAGCGACTGCTACACGAAGACGACATCGCTCTTGCTATCAATCTGGCAGTCAGCAGCGAGTTCCGCGATCGCGTGACAGACGGCTTGGACTGAGTGCGCGCTCGGCCGCCGGGAGGGCGGTCCGGGTAGTTCGACCTGGGTCGCCCGCCTGGGTTCTTGGGTCAAAAGCACTACGTTTTGG
This sequence comes from uncultured Acidimicrobiales bacterium, assembly GCA_937976305.1. Taxonomy (GTDB): domain Bacteria; phylum Actinomycetota; class Acidimicrobiia; order Acidimicrobiales; family SZUA-35; genus CALEWY01. The sequence continues at coordinate 52,857 of CALJSB010000013.1, read as the reverse complement.
TTGAGGCCGGGTCAGAAGCGCCGATGAGGACATTCATGGTTCAGCGAAGGAATTCAGCAACGCACCCACGCCGATCAATGTTGATCCGTCTTTTCGCCCTCGTCACCACGACAATGGCATTGGTTGCGGGACTGGTGCCGTCCGTCGAGGCGCAAACCGACGACGATCGCCCGTTCGTTGTGTTCGAAGGCCGAGGCTGGGGCCACGGTCGTGGCATGGGCCAGTGGGGCGCCCAGGGCTACGCCAAGGATCAGGGCTGGACGTCGCCCCAGATTCTCGATCACTTCTACGGCGGCACGAGTGCCGGCATGCTGGAAGATGCCATCTCGCCCATTGAGCCCGCCGTGAATCCTGACGCCGTCAGGGTCGAGATTCGTGGTCAACGCGGCGCGTCATTGCGAGCAAATATCGCAAGCGGCGTCATGCAGCTCATCGACATCGAGACCGGCGAAGTGCTCACCACGACCTTGCCGGGAGAGACCGTACGGCTTCAGGTGAATGGTGCCGGTGGCCTCAACTACTCCGTCGGCCCGTCGTGTGCCGAAGCCGACACGCAAGCAGCAGTCTTCACGCAAACCGGCGTCGAAGTGCGAGCCGTTCCCGATGCCGACGCAACGGGCCCCGACGCCCTCCTGCGTCTCTGCAAGCCCGATGGATCGAGCACCTGGTACGACGGGACGCTCCGAGCCCACAACATCGGCGGGCAAACCCGCACGGTCAACGTTGCGCCGCTTGAAGACCAGCTTCGGGGCATCGTGCCCCGAGAGGTTCCTGCCTCGTGGGAGCCTGCGGCCCTTCAGGCCCAGGCCGTCGCCGCCCGCAGCTACGCCGCGGCTGGCGACACTCGTCAGCAGCCCTATGCCGACTCCTGCGACACGATTCTGTGTCAGGTCTATGAGGGCCGCTACCGCCAGACCTCGAGCGATGGCTTCTTCGAAGTCAGCAATCCTCGAACCGATGCCGCCATTCTTGCCACGGCCGGCTTGATCCGGATCTTTGACGACAGTGGTGTCATTGCTCGCACCGAGTTCTCGGCTTCTACCGGGGGTTACACCACCGGGGGAGACTTCCCCGCAGTGCCCGACCTGGGTGACTCTGTCGACGGAAACTCTCGCCACATGTGGTCGACCAGCGTCGACCTCTCCAGCTACGAAGCATCGGCTGGCCTCGGCACGCTGAACGACGTGGTTGTCACCGAACGCAACGGGTTCGGCGACGACGGAGGCCGTGTCCTCGAGGTCACCTTCGTGTTCGACCAGGGCACCCGTTCAATGACCGGCAACGAGGCTCGACGAGCTTTTGGTCTCTTCTCCGACTGGTTCACGCCGGGCCCGGTCGAACGATCGTTCACGGGAACCGATGCCGCCCTGTACGTGATCGGAATCTACGAGCTCTTCTTGGGTCGACCAGCAACCGCATCTGAACAGGCGCTCTGGGTTGACATCGTCGATGAAGGCCGTCGCAGCGAACTCACCGACGGACTGTCGTTGTCCGACGAGTGGGCCGGTGTTGTTGTCGACGACCTCTACCAGTCGGCCCTGGGTCGACCGGCCGACGAAGCGGGTCGCGAGCACTGGCGAGGTCAGATTGCCTCAGGTGTGCGGGTCGAAGACATCGGCACGCTGTTCTACGGATCGGCCGAGTATTTCGAGCGTGCCGGTGGCACCAACGTGGAGTTCATCGAATCGCTCTACATCGAACTGCTGGGTCGCCCCGCCGACGATGCTGGCATCGAGTTCTGGGTCGACCGGCTCGAAAACGGCGGTTGGGCCCCCTCCGACGTTGCTCGGGGGTTCTACGCATCGATCGAGTCGCGACGATCGCGAGTGATCAACTTGTACGAGCGCATTCTGCTGCGGGGTCCGGACGACGCTGGCCTGGAATATTGGGCCGAGCAACTCCTCGTCACTGACGACATTCGGCTCGCTTCTCAGCTCGCCGCATCACAAGAGTCCTACAACATCCGGACGTCCGGGAACTGACGATGGACCCCAACGATCGGCTCGCTTCTCTCGAAGCCGAACTTGAGGCTGCTCGCAGGGCGGTCAGCGAGGCTGAAGAAGCGGCTGATGGTCTTCGAGCAAGGCTCAGGCTCGTCGAAGATGAGCTCGCTGCATCGCGTGCCGCCCAAGCCGAGTGGGACACCCTCATGGGCCATATCGAGGCCGAACGAGCAGTCGCCCGAGATGTCGCAGCCGAGCTCGAGGCCGTCCGAGCCTCGACAACGTGGCGAATCGGCTCGGCTGCGATGACCCCGTACCGCTGGGTGCGAGACCAACAGGCGTGAACGCTCCAACCGGGTCGCCCGTTCGACTTCGGGTCGTTGTCGCCGCGGTCGACACCACCGGGCTGACAGAGGTCAGAGCCACGATTCGCTCCGCTGTCGAGGCTCTTGGCCGGGACGACGAAGTCGTCTTGCTCGCCGAGCCCGGCGCCGTCTCAGCCCTCGAACTCGCTTCGCGCCAGCTCGGTTCCGGTGAGTTTGGCCCACAGATTGGCCTGGCCGAGGTCGAGGATCTCGGATCCGCAGGCCTGGTTGACGTGGCCTGTGGCGCCATCGACGGCGGCGATCTGGCTACGTTCGTGATGTTCATCGAGCCCGGTATTGAGCTCCTGCCCGGTGCTGCTGGTGAGATCAGACGAGCTATCGCCCATGAGCCCGACGTCGACATCGTGTACGGCGATGCCGCGGTGTCGACGTCGAGCGGGGCAGAGACATCTGAGCTGCGGCCTGGTTGGTCGCCAGATCGGTTGCGAGTCAACAACTACCTCGGACCCGTTGTCGTGTATCGGGCATCCCTGCTTGCCGGTCTCAACCCGATGAGCAGCCACGACTTGGCCCTGCTCGCGAGTGAACGAGCACGAGCGATCGCCCATGTGCCGGCGTTACTGGCTCGAGGTGATACTCATGATCGACGAGCCGACGCCGTGGCCGTTGGAGAGCACATCGACCGACTCGATCTGCCGATGCGGTTGTCTTCGGATGCCGAGTCGCTGCTCGAGCCGGCGCTGACCCGCCGGGCGAAGGTCTCGATCGTGATCCCGACCGGGGGAGTCACGCGTTCGATCGCAGGCCAAGAAGTGTTGCTTGTCGCGAACGCAATTGCTTCGTTGCTCGTTACCGATCCCGACCCAGACGTCGAGATCGTTGTGGTGCTCGATGCGAATGCCCCCGATGAACTCGGACAGCTCCTGCATGGGCTCGATCCCGACCGGATCGTGGTTGCCCGCGATCCAAAGCCGTTCAACTTCTCGGGCGCCAACAACTTGGGCGTCGCCCACTCAACCGGCGAGCTGCTGATCTTTCTCAACGATGACACCGAAGTGGTCGACCCGGGGTGGATCGATCGGGTTCGCATGCACCTCGGTGTGCCCGGCGTCGGCATCGTCGGCGCTCGGCTGCTGTTTGGCAGCGGGGCCGTGCAACACGCAGGGCTCGTGGCTCGCGATGGCTACATCGAGCACCGCTTCGGCGGCTATCCCGATGATGCCAGCTCGCGGCCAGCGGCGATCGAGAACGTGGGTGCGGTCACCGGCGCATGTCTTGGGATCTCCCGAGCCCTCTTCGACGAACTCGGCCAATTCCCCGTTGAGTTCCCGCTGAACTTCAACGACGTACACCTGTGCTTTGCTGCCTGGGAAGCAGGTCAGCGAGTGGTGATCGATCACGACCTCGTGCTGGTCCATCACGAGACGTCGAGCCGTGATGCCGGCATCACCGGCGCCGAGCAGGCCGCGTTCGAAGCCCGTTGGCCGGTGCGGTCACAGATCGACCCATTCGATCATCCGGCATATGTGGCAGTCCGAGCACAGCCGCTGGCGCCGCCCGCCGCCTTGCTCCGTATGCGGTCTGCCCTGGGCCACGCTCGAGGCGACGTCCGAATGTGGTCCCAACCCGTCGAGGCCGCCACCTAACCGGCGGCGAGCGCTCGCTCAACGGCGGTCATCAACTGCTGTTCGGCCCGAGCCCACGTGTGTGAACCTCGTACGTCGAGGGCTCGCTGTCTGAGGTCGCTTGCCAGTGCGGGGTCTTCGGTGATTCGTCTCACGCCCGCGGCGATGGCATCGGGGGTCGGATCAACCACGATGCCGCCACCCGTGGTTTCGACGATCTCGACAAGGCCGCCGCCGTCTGCACACACGATGACGGGACAGCCCATTGCCATGGCCTCCAGTGCAGTGAGCCCGTAGTCCTCGCGGTAGGCGGGGGCGATACAGATCGACGCAGCACGGTAAGCATCGTTGCGCTCGTCGTTGCTGACGTGTCCGGCGAATCGCACCGGGCTCGTGTGGCGGGTAGTCGATGGCCGCAGCCGTAACCGTTTGGTGGCTGCCTGATCGATGTTGCCGAGCACGGTGGCGGGAAGAGACTGCGGGTCGAACCGCCCCGCCGCGATGTCGCCGTCGAGCCGCTTGAGATGGGCCAGGCGTCCGCCACTCCCGAGAATGACCGTCTCTCGTTGCAGCAAGTGCCCGGCTGCAACCACGAGTTCGGCCCGTTTGGGCCACTCGAGTCGCCCGATGCACAACACCGCGCCATCGCCGCGCCACGGCGACGGATCGCGCGCATCATCGATCAGTGGTGGAGCCGAGAGCAGATCAATCGGGTCCGAGACACGCCAGGCGTCGACGAGTCGATCAGCACACTCTTGTGAGCCGGCGAGCCACCCAACTGTCCCGCCGAGATGGGCTTGGTCGATCGCCTGAATGTGGCGGCAGGCCGCCTCGTGCAAGGTCCGGTCGACAAAGCCAGCCTCGATGTAAGGCTCGGCCAGCTCATAGAAGATTCGAGTCTGGTGGTAGAAGAGGCCGAGGATCCGATCGTGTGGGGCGAGATACGACGGTGGTTGGGTACTCATGACAAGGTCGAAGTCGTCGAGTTCGAGACGGCGAGTGTCGTGCACCATGCCGAGGTAGTTGAAGAAGTCGGGATGCTCGAACCATCGGCTGGCTGCGTCGGGCTGACCCCAGATGGGTCGTGGGAGCTGCCGGCCCGGAACGGTCACCGTTGTGACGTCGTGCCCGGACGACACCAGGATGGCTTGGAGGCGGTCGAGCAGGTGCTCGAATCCACCTGCAACACCAAAGTCTGGCTTGACCAGGCCGATCTTGGCCCCATCCTGTAACGCTGTGCTCACGTCTCGTCTTCGAGCGACGCCAAGCGAGCTTCGAGGGCGGCGACCTGCTCGGTGAGCTGGGTCACGGCATCGACCGTCGCTTCGTTGAACACCAGCTGTTCGTTCGTGATGGCTTCACCGACACGGATCAGCGCCTTCTTGGGCAGCTTGAGCCTCGCGTTGACCGGGAGCTCGCGGCCGGCATAGCGGTTGGCGCTCATGCGCTTGAGGGTTTCCCGAAGGTTTGGGTTCATGGCAGGGGTCTCCGGAGGCGGTGTTGGATCGAGGGCGGCGGTACCGAGCCGCTTCATCAGTTCGAGTGTTGGGCTTGATGGCGGGGGAGCAGAGTCGGCCAAGAAGGGCCGTTGGCTCGTCGGTCGTTGTCGTGGTGCTGCCGGGGGCAGCCCGACGTGGTCGATCACTGCTTGGCTCCAACGAGACCCAAGGAGTCGCCAGTCAGCTTCATCGGCAATCCTGCGGCCATTCGCCCGCCGCTCGGCGATCACGCTGTCTGCTGCGGTCTCGATGGCGCTGAGCCCTTCGCCCAAGCCGACCGCAGTTGGTGGGGCAACCCACACCGCCGAGCTCGCATCGTCGAGACCCCGACTGCCGGTGGCCGTGGTGAGAACCGGAACACCAACCGACAGATAGTCGTACAGCTTCAAGTTGCTGCCACCGCCAGACAGCATCGGGTTGAGGGCCACATCGGCTCCGGCGAGGATCGGCCACAGCGACTCCTCGGCGAAGGCAGGAAGGATGCGCACGTTGGTGGGGATGGCTGCTGCGTCAAAACCCAGGGTGTGGCTGCCGGCAAGACCAAAGACCCAATCGGATCGAGCCTCAGCGAGTTCGACCACGAGCCGAGCGGCCTCGAGGTTGGGTGGGTGCCACGAGCCGACGAAGACCCCAAGTGGCCGTTGCTCGTCGTCGTTGAAGCCGAACAGGCCGAGGGCTTCTGCTCTGGCTCGCCGGTGATCGTCGCGGCTGCGTTCGGGCATCGCCGAGGTGTCGACTCCGTTTGGCACAACGATGGTTGGCGTGGCCGCCGGCACATCGAAACTGGCGAGGTCGTCATTCGTGCAGGCCGTGACCAGCGCCGCTCGGTTGACGGCTCCGCCTTCTGCGGTTTCAACAGCACGGTTGAGCCAGGCTCGCGCCGCCGGACTGGCCACCGCAGCTTCGATCATCGACGCTTTGAATGGCGTCTCGGCGTTGTGACTGTCGTAGACGAGTGGCGTCTCGAGCCCGAGGTTGTCGAGCCGATCGATGATGGCCGGGGCGAGGAACGGATGATCGGCAATCACCACACTGGCGGTCGGTAGCAGCCGGTCGAGCTCGGCGCCGAAGGCCGGCGTCGACTGCCAAAGCTTGCCGCACGTGATGTCGTCGACCGGGAGCCCGGCCACTCGGGTGATCTCGGCCTCGGCCCGTACGTGGGCACCCGAGCGAGGAACCTCGACCTGGGTGATGCCGGGGTCGATCACGCGACGTCGAATCGTTTCGGTGTCGTGGCGGGCGGTGAGGGCAACGATGGTGACGTCGCTGTGTTCGGCGAGGGATCGGGCCAGGGCTCGTAGCCGCCGCTGACCTCCACCGATCATCGGATCGACGCCGAAGGTGCTGACCATCACAGCACTGGTGTGTTGGGAGTCAACGTGGCCGGAGCGGCGGGATGCGGCTTCCTCAATTTCGGCAACGAGCGGTGCCCACGACACCTGGGCAGCTCGACGGCGACCATTGAGGCCGAGCTGCCAGCGAAGATGCGGATTGTCGATGATGCGGTCAAACCCGGCAGCCAGCGCCTCGACCGTCGGTTCGACGACGATGCCGCCAACGCCCTCTGCGAGCAGTTCATTGGCACCGCCGGCATCGCTCGTGGTGATCACCGAGGTGCCGAGCAGCATGGCTTCGAGGGTGACGTAGCCGAAGTCTTCGTGCTGGGGGGCAAACACAACCGCATCTGCGGTGCGATATCGCCAACTGAGCTCTTCTTCGCTCACCCGGCCGAGGAACTCGATGCGTTCATTGGCTCCGGCCCGCTGCTCGAGGTTGGCCCGCTCTGGCCCGTCACCGGCGATCACGAGGCTCGCCTGGCGGTCATTGTGGCCATCGGTCAGGTGACGAAAGGCATCGATGATCAGGTCGATCCGTTTGGGGGCGTCATGGCGGCTTGCGGTGAAGATCACCGGCCCTTCAGCGGCCTCTGCCCACTCAGCAACCTCGTTGGTGTCGGGCGGTCCCGTTGGCAGATCGCTGACCGGATGAACGACCTGCACGGCCCGATCGGCAGGGAAGTAGTCGGCTCGGCCGGCGACTTCGTCGGAGATGGCCGCCAGATGTTGGATCTTGTCGCCGGCGAAGGCGAGGTGATCGAGCCGCTGCACCAAGAGCCGACCGAGGGGACTCGGGTGGGCCATCATCGGGTCACCGGCTGGCCACGTCTTGAGCAACTTGTCAGCGTAATCGATCAGTTCATCGATCTCGTCGATGGCAGCAATACGAGCCTCGACTGCGGCCTCTTCGGGCGGCAGCGACCGAGGCAGACTCTCCGGGAAGGTGTCGTACAGCCCGCGAAGCGGATGCAGCATGTAGACGATGTGGCACGGGTGGTCGACCATCCAGCCCGGGTACTTGCCGCTGATGACGACATCGAACGACGACAGATCGAGCGCTCGAAAGGCCCGATACCCGGCGATGACCTCGGCCAACGTGGTCTCGGGAAAGGGAAGGGTGACGATCTCGGCCTGGTGACCGGCATCGACGAGGCCAGCGGCGAGCGCCCGCCACAGTCGCTCGGCACCGCCTTCGACAACGGGAACCGGGCTCGGGGCCACGATGGCGATCTTCAGCGACACTGCCTCCGGAGTCATCGCGGACCCGACGTGGTTTGACCCTCTTCGATGGCGGCAGCGACGATCTGGTCGAAGTAGGCACCGTCGTCGCCAGCAGCTTGTCGGCGACGCTCTTGTTGGGCCAGGCGGGCCTTGCGTGCGGCGCCAGTCACTCGGTCGCCCACCGCCGGTGGAAGGTACTGATCGGTGACGTGTCTCGAAGCTGTGACCAGCCGACGCATACGTTGAGCAGCAGCCTCCCGATCCATCATCGTTGGCTGAGAATTCGGGCGGCCAACTCTGCGGCAGCTGATGCGGGCGAACGAGCCCCCGACCGGACGGCCTCTTCGAGGGCGAGCCGCTCAGGCTCGATGGCCGATCCCTGTTCGAGGGCAGAAATGAGTGCGTCTTTGACGCCGCGATCGAGCGTCCCGAGGCGTTGCTCGGCTCGGATCGTGTCGAGCTGCCCAGAGGCAACGAGTTCAGACCACGTCGTCTCGACCGCATTCCACACCTCGGCAATGCCGCGGTGCTCGAGGGCTGAACACTGCAGCACCGGGGGAGGGGTGGTGCCTCGCCTGGGGCGAAGCAGCGACAAGGCGTTGCCGTAGTCAGACGCGGTGTGGTTCGCGGTTGAGGTCAGATCGCCATCGGCCTTGTTCACGACGAGCACGTCGATGAGCTCCATCACGCCTCGTTTGATGCCTTGCAGATCGTCACCGCCAGCGGGGGCGACCAGCAGCACGAAAAGGTCAGTGATATCGGCGACGGCAGCCTCTGACTGACCGACGCCGACGGTTTCAACCAGTACGACGTCGTAACCGGCGGCCTCGGTCAGCTGAATCACTTCGGCGGTGCGGCGAGCGACCCCACCCAGATTCCCCATCGCTGCTGTTGGGCGAATGTAGGCCTCTGGTCGCTGCACGAGCTGGGCCATGCGGGTCTTGTCACCAAGGATCGAGCCGCCGGTTCGGGCCGATGACGGATCGACGGCCAGCACGGCAACGCGGTGGCCGGCATCGACGAGGTGAAGGCCGAGTGCTTCGATGAAGGTGCTCTTGCCGACACCGGGCGTGCCAGAGAGACCGATACGGATCGTTGGTTTGGCGTTTTGGCTGCCAGCCGAGAGCTCGTCGAGTAGCGCGTTGGCATCGGCTCGATGATCGGGCCGAGTCGATTCCACCAATGTGACGGCGCGCGCAAGCGCAGGTCGTTCGCCGGCGCGGACTGCGTCAGCAAGGCTCTGTAAGTCTGCGCTCACCACAACGAGGTCGAGAGTAGTGGCGCCGACCCGGGGTTTGGTTCAGGCGACGGTCAATTGCCGAAGCGGCTCTCGGCCTTTGTCTGGTACTCATCGCTTCCCACCAAGAGGGCAGCGAGATTGATCTCGTCACCCGTGGTCAAGAAGGTGGCCCAGTAGTCGCGGCCGGCAGGGTCAGGGGCACGATTCAAGAGTTTGTCGTACAGCGCATCGACACGACGGCCTCCCGACTCATAGGACGTGAAGACCAGGCTCGACAGGGTGCCTCGAGGCTCGCCGCCATTCAGACGTCGCACCCAGAACGCCCGACCATCTGCATCGGGTGCTCGGTCGAGGATGGCGGCATACAGCGCATCGACAAACAGCGGGTTGGTGCCGCCGACCGACTCGAAGTACTCGGGCGACGAAAAGAAGCTCGAGACAACCTGGGCTGTCGGCGTGCCCTGCCGGAGCTGACTGATCCAGTAGGCCCGGCCCGCCGGGTCAGGGCCTCGGCCCAAGATGGAGAAGTACAAGTCGTCGACGACAACGCCGAGCCATTCATCTGTGGTGGCGAACTGGAAGGCCAGATCGTCCTTCGAGAGATCGCCGGCAAGTTGACCGGACCAATACGAGATGCCGTTGCTGTCGGCCTGGCGGCCGAGGAGGTCGACATAGACCGCACGCAACCACGGATCCATCCAGTTGTTGGCGGTCAGTGTTGCCGGATCGGAGCCTGTGTTGGTCTGGTTTTGGCCGAACTGGGCCCAATCGGATGGGCCGAGCGTGTCGCCGGTGCCGAAACCGACGATGGTGAGGTCGTCTCCGGTGCCTCGTCCGCTGTTTGGCGGACCGGAGTCTTCCCTGAGGTACTGGACGAGAATCGTGGCCTCACCGTTGTGGCTCACGACCGTCGGCTGTCCCTTTGGTGCGTATGCGTTGCCGGCGGTGCCACCAACGGCGCCGGAGACTCGCTCGACGGCACCGGTTGATCCGTCGAGGATCCAGATCTGGGCGTGGATGAAGCCGACGAGTTCTTGATCGCCGTCGTTGTCGACATCGGCGATCGAGACGGGCGCCGCGATGCCGGGGAATCGGGTGTTCCCGCCCTGGCAGTCGAACGCATCGGATGGCCACATGCCACAGGCCGTCCACTTGGTTTGCCCGTTGTGTTCGAGCACGTGGAAGCGACCGTCGTTGGCCGATGTCGCCACTTCGAGCTGCGGGTCGTCGTCGAGGTTGCCCAGCGCGGGTGTGGCGTCAGAAACAGCACCGAGATCAACGGGCCATCCTGGCAGCATGGCTCCGGTCTTGGCGTCGAGGGCATACACACGGCGAGCCGGTGCTTCGGCTTCACCGATGGCCGAGAAGTACACGCCTGAACCGAGTACCACGTCGAGGTCGCCGTCGGCGTCGAGGTCGCCGATCGAGGAGCCAGAGGTGATGATCTCGCCCGCAATGCAGGTTTGCCACTTCTGCGTACCGGTGTGGTCGTAAGCCCGAATAGCGGCGCCGAAGCTCGGACACCCGGCATGGGGAGCGGTCACGTAGTCGACATCAAAGGCGCCGATGATCTCGGCGAAACCGTCATCGTCGATGTCGGCGATGGCCGGTGTCGACCACGAGGAGTCGAGGGTGGTGACAGGGAACCCGGGCACGATCGAGCCGTCGTGGTTCCAGGCGTTGAGGGAGTGGTCGTTGCTGGTCAGCACGACCTCGGGGCGACCATCGTTGTCGATGTCGCCGATCGCAGCTGAGCCATAGATGGCCGGGCTCTTGCCCATGTCTGCGAAGCGATTGGTTTTGTTGCGCCAGATCTCCGAGCCGTTGCCACGCATGGCGACGACATCGCCAACGATGTTGCCGACAACGATGTCGAGCACGCCGTCACCGTCGATGTCGCCAAGCGATGGTGTTCCCTGGATTTCACCGTTGCCGATGTAGTGCTGGCCGATGATCTGACCGTTGGGTGAGGCAATGATGAGGCGGCCATCCATGCCGCCGATCACGATCTCGGCCACACCATCTCCGGTGACGTCACCGTATGACGGGCTCGAACGAGCTTCGGGGGTGAAGAGGTCGAAGTAGTTGTTCTGGTTGGCGCTGATACGGAAGCGTTCGGTCAGCTCTGACGGGCGCGCTGCGTCAGCTGGCGGGGTCGCAACGGCAAAGCCGGCAAGGCCCACGGCCATGAAAAACGCAGAAACAACCGCTGTTACCCGTCGTCCGCCACGGGCTCGCTCAAACGTGTGCATGAGTGACCATCGACGTTATCGGTCGATTTCTTCAGTACGGATTCGCGGCGACAGATTCGCCCACCACAGGCCTTAGTGCATGCCCTCTTCGGCCACCGAGGCGAGATAGTCGCCGTACCCGCTCTTTCGGAGTGGTTCGGCGAGCGCCATGAGCTGGTTGGCATCGACGAAGCCCATGCGGAAAGCGACTTCTTCTGGTGCTGCGATACGGGTTCGCTGGCGCTGTTCGATGACTCGCACGAACTCCGACGCTTCGACCATCGAGATGAAGGTGCCGGTGTCGAGCCAGGCAAAGCCTCGGTCGAGACAGGCAACGTCGACGAGTTGTTGGTTGAGGTACCACTCGATGACCGAGGTGATCTCGAGCTCACCCCGGGCCGAAGGTTCGACCGACTTGGCGGCCTCGCTCACGTCGGAAGGGAAGAAGTAGAGCCCGGTGACGGCCCAGTTCGACACTGGCTTGTCTGGCTTTTCTTCGATCGACACCGCCCGCCCCTCTGCGTCGATTTCAACAACGCCGTAACGCTCAGGGTCGACCACTTGCTGGGCGAAGAGTGAGGCCCGATCCGGCTGGGCGGAGACCTCTTGGAGTTGGCGGCTGAAACCGCTGCCGTAGAAGAGGTTGTCGCCGAGGACGAGACACGCTGGGTGGCCGTCGAGGAACTCTTCACCGATGAGGAAGGCCTCGGCCAAACCGTTTGGTGCGGCTTGGACTGCGTAGGTGATCGACATACCCCACGCTGAGCCGTCGCCGAGCAAGCGCTCGAACGCAGCCTGATCATTCGGGGTTGTGATGATCAGCACCTCGCTGATGCCCGCCAACATGAGCGTGGACAGCGGGTAGTAGATCATCGGCTTGTCGTACACCGGAAGCAGCTGCTTCGACACGGCGAGCGTGACCGGATGAAGGCGGCTGCCGGTGCCGCCGGCGAGGATGATGCCCCGGCGTCCTGATGGGTTCGTACCGCTCATGATGAGGATCCTTCGTCTGCGGATTCGAGTTCGGCCACCACACGAGGCAGCGACTCTTTCCAGCTGGGCAAACGCCGCCCGATGAGCGACTCCAGCCGGTCGGTGCTCAAGCGGCTGTTCGGCGGCCGAACGGCCTTGGTCGGGTATTCAGCGGTCCTGAGCTTCTTGCATGTGCCGTCAAAGCCCGCCTTCGACGCCTCAAAGGTGGCCATTGCCACCTCGTGCCAGGTTGCCTGGTCTGGTGATGCAACGTTGATGATGCCGTGGGGTTCGGGCGTTGTGCTGATGAGATCGACGGTCGCTGCGGCGATGTCGATTGCTGCGGTGGGGCAACCCACCTGATCGTCGACGACGCCGAGTTCGTCTCGAGTAGCGGCGAGTCGAAGCATCGTGGTGACGAAGTTCGAGCCAAGTGCCCCGTAGACCCATGCGGTGCGCAGGATCATGTGGCGGTCGGCGGTGGCTGCGGCCTGTTCGCCAGCCAGCTTCGAACGGCCGTACGCACCGATGGGTGCCGGCGAGTCGTCCTCGTCGTACCAATCGGGATTCGAACCGTCGAACACGTAGTCGGTCGAATAGTGCACGAGCAGAGCTCCTGCAGCGTTGATCCAAGTGGCCAGATTGCCGACCGCTGTTGCGTTGACCTCGGTGGCTCGCTCCTCTTCGTCTTCTGCGGTGTCAACGGCGGTGAAGGCCGCGGCGTTCACGACGACGTCCGGTGCGAGATCGCCAAGACCGGCGCTCACTGCGGCTTCGTCTGTGATGTCGAGTTCGGCAGAGGTGAGGCCGGTGACGGTGGTGCCCGCAGGCCAGGTGGCCCGCAGCAGCTCTCGGCCCACTTGGCCGTTGGCCCCGGTGACAACAATGTGCATCAGCCGGAGCCGAGACGTTCGCCGCTGTAGCGCCCATCGTGAATCGGGCGCCACCAGGCCTCGTTGGCGAGATACCACTCGACGGTGGATCGCAGACCTTCTTCGAAGGTGACCGACGGTTCCCAGCCCAACTCGGCCTTGGCCTTGGACGCGTCGACGGCATAGCGCAGATCGTGGCCGGGCCGGTCGGTCACGAACTCGATGAGGCTGCGGCGTGGTTCGCCCGAGGAGAGCGGCTCGGCGAGTTCGTCGATGAGATCGCACACGGTCTTCACCACATCGATGTTGGTTCGCTCGGCGTTGCCGCCGATGGCGTAGGTCTCGCCCGGCGATCCGTCTTCGAACGCCGAGATGATGGCTCGGGCGTGGTCGTCCACAAACAGCCAGTCGCGCACGTTCTCACCTGCTCCGTAGACGGGGAGTGGCTCCCCAGCGAGGCTCTTGATGATCATCAGCGGAATGAGCTTTTCGGGGAAGTGGAACGGTCCGTAGTTGTTTGAGCAGTTGGTGATGATCGTCTGCAGGCCGAACGTCTCGTGCCAGGCCCGCACCAGGTGGTCAGATGATGCTTTGGACGCCGAGTAGGGGCTGCGAGGGTCGTACGCCGTGCTCTCGTCAAAAGCAGCATCGTCGGGGCCGAGTGCTCCGAACACCTCGTCGGTCGACACGTGAAGGAACCGGAACGAGTCGGCGATGTCTCGGTTCTCGGCTTCAGCTCGAGCTGCTTGCAGAAGTTCGAAGGTGCCGATCACGTTCGTTTGGATGAACGCTCCTGGCCCATCGATCGACCGATCGACGTGGGACTCAGCGGCGAGGTGGATGACTCCCTCGGGAGCGAACTCGGTGAAGACGTTGCGGAGCTCCTTTCCCTCGGTGATGTCGACCTTCTGATGCTGGTAACGGTCGTTGGCGGCAACGGGTTCGACCGACCCTGTGGTTGCGGCGTAGGTCATCACGTCGAGGTTGAGCACGGTGTGCTCGGTGTGTTCGATCAGGCGACGGATGACGGCAGAGCCGATGAAGCCGAGACCTCCGGTGACAATCAGTCGCTTTGGTGTTTGGTTGGCGCTCATTGTGCTCCTCTGATGTCGTTCAGGATGGTCTCGAGGTCGGCACCCTGTTGATCTTTCTCCGACAGGGTCACTGCCGCGGGGTCGACGCCCCAATCGATGCCGACAGACGGGTCGTCCCAGGCGAGGCTGCGCTCAGCATCAGGGTGGTAGGCGTTGTCGACCTTGTACAGCAGGTGGGTGTTGGGTTCTCTGGTGCAGAACCCGTGGCCGAAGCCGCGGGGAACCCAGAGTTGGTTGCCGGTCTCTGCTGAGAGTTCGATGCCAGCCCATTCGCCGACGGTTGGCGACCCGGGGCGAAGATCCACGATCACGTCGAGCACCGCACCGGTGGCAACCCGCACGAGTTTGCCTTGTTCATACGGTGCGAGTTGAAGGTGGATGCCTCGAATCGTGCCCACGTCGACGGACAGCGAGTGGTTGTCCTGCACGAACGGCTTGTCGATGCCAATCGCGGCCGCAGCCTCGAATTCCCAGGGAACGTTGAACCAGCCCCGGTCGTCGCCGAATCGCTTCGTTTCGATTTCGAGCGCAGCGTCGAAGTATCGGTTCAGAACTTTCACGTGTTGCAGCTTAGGTTGGGGGCTCTTCGCTCAGGCGGAGCAGCTGAGGCGCCATTCGCTCCCGGCTGTCGCGGGCACCGTAGGATCGTGCTCGTGGACACTCCGAGCGATGACGTCGCTGATGTGGAACGTGCGGCCGATCTGGACAGTGCAGTTCTGCAGGCACGTCTCGCCACCGCGCTCGAGGCTGCTGCCGCCGCTGAGAAAGCGCTCGGGGAAGTACAGGGTGAGCTCATCGAGACGTCTGAACGGTTGGCCGCTGCCGTGGCCGCGCAGGCCGAGTGGGATCAGCTCCTTGCCGAGCAGCGAGAAGAGCTGCGGCAGTGTCGAGAGCGGTTCGAGGCGATCGAATCCAGCACGACATGGCGAGTCACGCAGACAGCTCTGTCTCCGTATCGCTTCGTGCGCCACAAAACGGGTCGCTGATGGTGCGCAGATCGACCGTCGTTGTCGCCCCTGAGGAGGTCGCCGAATCCAACGTCGTTGGCCTCAAGGCGAGTATCTCTTCGGTGGCTGCGGTGAGCAACGTGGTCGAAGCGTCTTCGGGCACTCTTCTCGAACGACTCTGGGATCTCGTCGGTCTTGGGCTGTCAGATCGTCACCACCTGGTCGGGTTCATGGTGGCTGGCGACACGGTGTGTGAAGAAGCGTGGGGGTGGGCTGAGCAGGTCGCAAACGCACGCCCCGAGGTCGGCCTCATCTACGGCGATGCCATCGACATCACGGCCGGTCGGAGCGCTGGCCTACACCGCCCAGCGTGGTCGCCCGACCTGCTGACGTCGCAGATGTACATCGGCGGCTTGTGGTGGGCCCGAGCCGACGTGCTTACGTTGGTCGTCGAAACCGCGGAGCACCTGAACGGCCTTCATGACCTTGCGCTGAGGGTTTCTGAGCGGGTCGACTCGGTCGTTTCGATTCCGAGATTCGTGGCCTCGATCCGCCGTGAGGACGGTGCCGCCCGGGCCGACGACCTCGATCCCATCGCAGTGACCCGGCACGCCGAACGAATTGGACTGCCGATCGAGGCCGAAGTCCATGCCACCTGCGAACAGGTCGCTGCCTACCAGCCCAAGCTCAGGTCGCTTCCGGTTGTGAGCCTGATCGTGCCGACGGGCGGATCGTTCCGCACCGTTCGAGGGGCCGAGGTCGAGCTGGTCACGAACGCGGTCGCATCGGTCGTCGAACATTCGACGTACCCCAACTACGAAGTGGTCGCGGTGATCGACGCGACGAGTGCTGACGAGCTCGGCGAGCGTCTGGCTGCCATCGATGATCGGGTGCGAGTCATCCGTGACACGCGGCCGTTCAACTTCGCCGCCACGTGCAACCTCGGAGTCGAACATGCCCGAGGCGAGGTCGTTGTGTTGCTCAACGACGACACCGAAGTAGTGACGCCTGACTGGATCGAACGGCTCGTCGCCCGTACCGAAGTGCCTGATGTCGGTGCCGTCGGTGTTCGACTCCTGTATGCAGACGGCAGGCTGCAACACGGAGGGGTTGTCGCTCGCGGCGGCAGCGCTGATCACCTCTATCACGGGTACCCCGGTGACTCCGCTGGTCACCATGGGGTTCTCGCCGGCGCCTGCAACATGCTCGCCGTCACTGGAGCGTGCCTTGCGGTTCGACGTGACCAGTGGGACGCGGTCGGTGGAATGAACGAGGAGTTGCCGCTCAACTACAACGATGTCGACCTGTGTCTTCGCCTTGGTGCTCGGGGCTATCGCACCGTGTTCGACGGCACGACAGTGATGACCCACCTGGAAACGTCGTCGCGATCGGTCGGCAGCGAGAGCTGGGAACACGACCTACTCCAGAACGAATGGGGTTCGGTGTTGTGGGACGACCCCTACGACAATCCGAATCTGCGCGTCGTCGGCGTGGCTCAGATCCCTCGCCCGGTTGCGCTCAGTGCACTGCGGGGGGACGCCGGAGAGCAGCTCTTTCGGCCGGTGCTGGCGTCGCCCAGCTCGCTGCCACGTCCTGTCGACGCATGACCTCGCCTGATGGGCAAGGGGCCTAGTCTTTGGGGATGAGCGATCCCGAGGCCAGCGTTGACAACAACGTCGATGACAGCGGCTACGACCAGAACTACTACGCCCACCACTTGGGCATTCCCTACGAGCGCAATGATCATTGGCTGAACTTCTTCGGCAAGGTTGCTGACCGAATCGTTGCCACGCTCAACCCCCGCACCGTGCTCGATGTTGGGTGTGCCTTCGGTTTCCTGGTCGAGGCACTGCGCGACCGCGGTGTGGACGCGATCGGTACCGATGTCTCCGAGTACGCCATCAGCCAGGTGGGCGGTTCTGCCGTGGGCCACTGTTCTGTCGTGAGCGGGCTGGAGCCCATCGAGGGCCGATTTGATCTCATCACGTGTGTTGAAGTGATCGAACATCTCGACGCCGACGATGGCCGCACGCTGCTCGCCAACATGGTGGCCGCCAGCGATCGCATCCTGCTGTCGAGCACCCCGCACGACTACGCCGAACCGACCCATCTGAACGTTCGGCCCGTCGAGTACTGGGCCGAGTTGATGGCGGAACACGGCATGTTTCGAAACGTCGACCACGATGCGAGCTACCTCACCTCGTGGGCCGGACTTTTCGAGTCGAAGCCAGTCACGCTGACCTCCCTGGCTCGAGATTTCGAGCGTAGTGAGTTCCGGCATCGAGCCGAGGTCGTGGAGCTTCGAAGAGCATCCTTCGAGCAGCACATCCGCGAAGGTGCGCTGAACGACGAACTGGAAGTGGTGCGGCAGTCAACGGAGCAAACGGACGCAGAGGCCCAAGCCCAACAAGAAGAGCTTGACGCCGCAAATCAGCGGATCGTCGAACTCGAGGCCCAGGTGCTGATGGCCCGCGATGCTGCGATCGGCGCTGATGTTGGCCGTGGACAGGCGTTGGCCGAGTCGGAGCGGCTGCGCGGTGAGTTGATGGCGGCCCTGGCCCATCAGGAACACTGGGACCAACTGGTCGAAGGGCTTGAGCACCGAGTCGATGTGCAGCAAACCAACGAGGTCATCGCCGAACTCGAGCGAACCAAGAATCGACTCGACGCAGTGGAGAGCTCGACCACGTGGAAGGTCGGCTACCAGGTCATGGCCCCATACCGACGCGTCCGCGGTCGATGATGGCTTCTGCCAACGGCGACGGATCGCATCTGTCGATCGTCGTTCCTGTCTACCAGCCCGACACCGAGGTCTTTGTTGAAGCAATCGACTCGGTGTTGAGTCAAACCGACCCGGCGTGGGAGCTCCTGCTCGTTGCGGATGGTCCACAACCCGATGAGACGAACGAGATCCTCGAAGGGCTCGACGATCCGAGAATCATCGTGAGGCGGTTGTCCGAACAGCAGGGGATCATCGGCGCCACGAACGCAGGTGTCGAGATCGCCACCGGCGAGTTCGTGTCATTTCTCGATAACGACGATGTTCTCCACCACGACGCTGTGGCCGCGGTTCGCGCCGTCTATGAGGAGCACTCGACCGTCGATGTCATTTACACCGATGAGGACAAGCTCGATCTCGACGGCAAGCGCCACGACCCGTTTCACAAGCCCGGATGGTCGCCCGAGCGTCTCAGAGCGCAGATGTACATCGGGCACTTCGCGGCCTATCGCAGCGCATTGATCGAAGAGTTGGGTGCCCTTCGCCCCGGTTACGACGGGGCGCAGGATCACGACCTGGCGCTGCGAGCCACCGAGCGGGCTCGGCAGGTCGCCCACATCCCGCGAGTGCTGTACCACTGGCGCCAGGGCGAAAACTCGACTGCGCTCGACCCCGCAGCCAAGACGTGGGCCTTTGATGCCGGAGTTCGTGCTGTGCAGAGTCATATCGATCGCACCGGCCTGGACGCGACCGCCACCCTCGAAACCAACCGGATGATCATCGAGATCGAGCCAAATCTCGTCGACAAACCGTTGGTGTCGATCATCATCCTGACCGGTGGGTTCGTGAGGTCGGTTGCTGGCGAAACATTCATCCTTGTCGAGCGAGCCGTTCGCTCCGTGGTTGAGCGTTCGACCTACGACAACTACGAGATTGTGATGGTGTTCGACCGAGACAACAGCACCGATGAACTGATCGAACGGGTATCGGGGATTGCTGGCGACAAGATCCGCGTTGTCCGCGACCCGAACCCGTTCAGTTTCTCCGGTGCCAACAATCTCGGCGTCAGCCATGCCAAAGGCGACCGCCTCGTCTTCCTGAACGACGACACCGAGATCGTGACCGAGAACTGGCTCGAACGACTTGTGCTTTGGATGGATCAACCAGACGTCGGAGCGGTCGGCTGCTGTCTCGAGTATCCCGATGGTCGGATCCAGCAGGCCGGAGTCTTCTCGCGTCGAGGGGAGCCGTTCCATCGTTCGGCTGGCTTGGCCGCTGACTCTCACGGGTACTTCAACGCCCATCTGATCACGCTCAACAGCCTCGCCGTGACTGGGGCATGCCTTGGTCTCCGTCGGGATCGTTTCGATGCCGTGGGAGGGTTCTCCTACGAGTTCCCGATGAACTTCAACGATGTTGACTTGTGCATGAAGCTCCTGGCCCAGGGTTGGCGATCCGTGCTCGACAACCGGCTGCGGGTTGTTCACTTCGAGACCTCGAGCCGCCCTGTACGTGTTGACGCGTGGGAAGTGGGCCTCATGAACGACCGTTGGCATCACGCGTTGTCGAATGATCCGTGGGACAACCCGAATCTGATGGGATACCGAGTCGACGAGCTGGCGCCCCCGGCGTCACTGACTCGGTTGCGCGAGCTTTCGGGCTGGCGATGGCCGGCCAGGATCTGGCCGCCAGATGCACGAGCCGAGTCTGACCGCGACGAGGTCGTTGCCAGCTGACGAGGTCGGTCTCAGTCCGAACGCCCGGGAATCGTAGTAGCCACGGACCACTCGGTATCGAGGCTCACGAGTCCGTAGCGTTCGATCGCTGAACCGGGCTGCACCGTGAGCTTGTGGGCACGGTCCCACGAATCGAAACAGTGCAGGATGTCGGCGGAGTAAATGCCGGTGGTGAGGAAGTAGAGACCGGGAAGCAACGACAGCTGATTGATCGTGATGTCGATCGACCCGGTTCCCGCCTCGATGATGGGCTGTTCGACGTCGACGAGTTTGTTGTTCGGGCCGGCCAAGTGTGTGCCGTTCTCGTGATACACGCCGATTCCGAAGACCGGATGGGGAACACTGGTGGCGGCTTCGAAGTGCAGCCGAATCGTGAGGTGATCTCCACTCGATGCGGCGGGAATTTCGGCGCCAGTCTCGTTGTGGTAGGAGACCCTGCTGATTCGCATCTCGCCTGACCCACGGCGATCGTCAGTTTCGACGGCAATCGTGGGTGTGGCTTCTTCTTCGGGCTCGTCGGCGAGCCGCTCGTTTTCCTGGGCGTTGACGTGGGCGAGATAGGCGTCGACAACGACGGATGGCTCGTCGACTTGTTGGAGCTCACCGTGATCGAGCCACGCGACTTCGTCGCACAAGGTGTGCATCGCGTTGGAGTCGTGTGACACCAAAATGATCGTGGTGCCCTTGCGGCGAAGCGAATAGATGTGATCAAAGCACTTGCGTTGGAACTCTTCGTCACCAACCGCCAGCACTTCGTCGACAAGGAGAATCTCTGGCTCGACGTGAACAGCGATGGCAAAGCCAAGGCGCACGTGCATGCCGCTCGAGTAGACTTTCACGGGCGCATCGATGAACTCGCCGATGCCGCTGAACTCGGCGATCTCGTCGATCGTCGATTCCATACGTTTCTGCGACAGGCCGAGGATCGCTCCGTTCAGAAACACGTTTTCGCGCCCGGTGAGGTCGGGGTGGAACCCGGACCCGAGCTCAAGGAGGGCCGAAATGCGGCCATTGACCGCAATGGTGCCGCTCGTCGGTCGATGGATGCCGGCAGTCAGTTTCAGCAGTGTCGACTTGCCAGACCCGTTGTGGCCAATGATGCCGAAAAACGATCCCGCTGGGATGTCAAACGAGACGTCGCGAAGGGCCCAGAACTCTTTGGTTGTTGCTCGGCGCCGGCTGACCAGCGCTTCTTTGATCGACGATGCACCGCCGCTGCTCAGCTCGAAGCGCTTCGACACATTCTGGATGGAGATCGCTGGTGAGGTCACTAGAGCGCCTCGCTGATTTCCATCGAACGCCGTCGGAAGAACGCCAGACCGAGCATGGGCGACAGGGTGGAACACACCACCATGACGGCGATGCGGCCAAGCGACGGGACTCGCAGGAAGTAGGTGACGTCATGCGCCGACTGCACGTACACGCTCACCGGGTTCCACGCCACGATTTCCGCGGCGGGGAGACCGTAGGTATCGAGATCAGCACCTTCCAAGATCGATGCGGGATACACGATCGGAGCGAGGAAGAACAGAAGGCTGAGGGCGATGCCCGTGAGGTAGCGCACGTCGCGGTAGCGGGCGTTCAGAACCGAGATCACAAAGCCGATGCCGAGGGCGAAGCTGGCGATCCCGACCAGAATCAACGGCAACAAGAGCGAGGTCCATCCCACGTTCCAGAGGACGAGCATGATGGCGTAGAGCACTGCGAGCTCGAACGCCGTTTGGACTGCGGTGGCGATCGCCCCGCCAAGAATGGCCGTTTCGGTCGGGAAGAAGACCTTCTTGCGAAGGTCCATCACCCCGGCCAGCCAATCCATTGAGCCGTTGATGATCGCAGCGAACAACGCCCACGTGACGAGCCCGTTGAAGAGGTAGACGGCAAATACTCCCTCGTTGCCGTTGCCGAGGTCGGGAGGTAAGGCGCGTAGGAAGACACCGAATACCAACCCGTAGATGAGCACGGTTGAAAGTGGGTTGATAAGTGACCAGAACCAGCCGAGCAGGCTGCGCTTGTAGCGAGCGCGCATTTCTCGGCGGGCGAAGTTGATGACGAGGGGCTTGAAGTTGCTTGCGCCGGTCTGGCGGCGGCCGGTCTGCATCGTTGTCATCAGAGCGATTCGACGTTTGGTCCGTGCAGTTGTCGGCGTGTGTCGAAGACGTAGTCGGCTTGATCGAGCAGGCCGTAGTCGACCGCAGTGTGCGCTGCGAGCAACACGATGCAGTCTGCTGAGCTCACGGTGCCGGCGTCGAGGTCGACCCAATTCGCACGCTCATCGAGTGCGTAGTCGGTGACGACCGGATCATGAGCCTGCACGTTCGCTCCCAAGTCACAGAGGCCTTCGATCACGGCCGTTGCTGGGGTCTCTCGAGCGTCTCTCGAGTCGGCTTTGTAGCTGATGCCGAGCACCACGATGTTGGCTCCGTTGACCGACTTCCGCCGATCGTTCAAGCCAGCCTGGATGCGAGAGACCACGTACTTGGGCATCCCTCGGTTGATGTCGTCAGCGGTCTTTACAAAACGCGAGACCGTCCCCAGCTCGCGTTCGAACTGCCACGACAAATAGGTTGGGTCGATGGGAAGGCAATGTCCGCCAACACCGGGGCCGGGATAGAAGGGCATGAAACCGAAGGGTTTGGTCTTCGCGGCACCGATCACGTCCCAAAAGTCGATACCCAGCGCCTTCGAGTTGATCGCCAGTTCGTTCACGAGCGCAATGTTGACGTGGCGGAAGGTGTTTTCGAGCAGCTTGGTCATTTCGGCTTCGCGAGTTCCCACCGTCGCCACCGTTTGATCGACCAGTTCGTCGTAAAACGTCTGCACGACCTCCAGCGAAGCGGCATCGATACCGGACACCACCTTTGGCGTTTCGCGAAATCCCCACGTGGTGTTACCGGGGTCAATGCGTTCTGGCGAGAAGCCGAGATGGAAGTCGGCACCGGCCAGCAAACCCGAACCCTCTTCGAGAATGGTTGCGAGGAACGTGTCGGTTGTGCCGGGGTAGGTCGTGGACTCGAGCACAACGGTTGCGCCGGCCTGCAAATGAGGGGCACACAGTTCACCGGCAGAGCGAATGAAGCTGAGATCAGGAACACCGTCGCGTAGCGGGGTTGGCACCGTGATCACTGCGATGTCGAAATCCTTGAGTGACTCGGGGTTGAGGCTCGGTTCGTAGCGGTTGGTCGCCAGCGCGTTGGCGATGTCGTCGTCTGTGATGTCGTCGACGTGGGAGCTCCCCGCAGCGAGGCCCTCGATCTTGCGGGAGTCGACGTCGAATCCCACGACGTCGTGGCCGACCTCGACGGCCCGCATCGCAACCGGCAGGCCGACATAACCCTGACCGATGATTGCAACTCTGCGGCTCACGAGTTGGCGCCTCCGTGAATCAACGAGGTGGTCGTGGGAAACGGGGCAGCGGGGGTGAGGCCGCGGAAGTCATTCGGCTCGACGCCGTGTGACGACATGGCTTGGCGGTATTCATCGCGATTGGTGTTGTCGAACACAATCATTCCGTCGTCGGCGAGATGGGGGAGTGCTGCTGCGAGACAGGTCGAGCGAGCTCGGCCGTCGATCACGATCAGATCGAACGAACCGCCGACATCGCCGATCGTTGCCACGTATTCCTCGAAATCGAGATGCTCGTGGCCCGGTTTGGTCGACGGCGCCACCGGGTTGGCCCCTGTGGTCTTGGGCTCCACAACGTGCAGCGTCACGTGGTCGGGAGCCATAGACCGAACCGTGTCTGCGAAATCCGGGTGATGCTCGACCGAATGGAGTTCGGCGACGCGCGATGACAACCACATCGTCGATGCCCCTGCGCCCCACTCGAAGGCCCGCAGGGGCGTGGAGCGGTCGCCGATCCACCGCTCTACTTCATCGGTTGCTTTGTAGGTCCACCAGGGTGTTGATAGCCCCACGAGATCTTCGACGTTGTAAATCGCGAACAAGGACCGAAACCAATGCACCCATCGGTTGTCGGCGCGACGGTCGAGAAATGCCAGGAAGCCGACTGAGTCAAGGGGCCGTCGGATGGCCTGCACGCCGTTGATGTACGCAGAGCGGATCACCGGCGCGAGCGTAGCTTGCGTAACCCATGGATCGAGGCTTACCCCGCCGAATGGAGCTAGCCTTGCGCTCGGTGTTGTCGGCGAGGATGCAGAGCAATCGATGAGCCCCATGGGGACCCAGCCAACGCCTCACGCAGCCGGACTCGCGAAACTCGCCGATGGTGGCGACCAAGCCCCAAATCGACGGTGGGACCTCTGGCTTCTCACCGCCGCGTGGATCGCGATGCTGTTGGGGTACGGCACCCTTTTCCCGCTTTTCGAGTCCCCTGATGAGATCGTCCACATCGACCTGATCCTGCACCACGAAGAGGCTGGGCCGTTGAATGTTCTGAACGAGGGTCGGTTCATCTCGTCAGGCGCCTACCGAAGCTCGGCGTTGTCATTGGCCAACAACGATCCACGTCTCGAAGCCGATGCGGTTCCTCGGCCAGAGCGGCCGAGCCTTGTCGACATCGGACGTGGCGAACCCAGTACGACGCTCAACCGCGGAACACAGCAGCCAACGCTCTACTACTACGTGATCGGCAACACGGTGCGATTCGTCGACTGGGTGCTCCCCGGCGACCCGATCACCGCTCACGATCGGCGCATCGCGGCACTCCGTGTTTTTGCGGCACTTCTTCAGGCGCCTGTCCCACTGCTCTTCGCTCTGATTGCTCGGGAAATGGGTGGAGGGCCGAGTGCCGAACGTCTTTCGATACTCGTTCTGTTCTTGATTCCCCAGCTGGCTCACATCGGAGGGGCGATCAACAACGACGATTCTGCACTGGTACTGATGAGTCTGGCCACGCTCATGACGGTGCGGTTGGCAACTCGTCGTTTGACGATGCGATCGGCCGTCATCACGGGACTGGTCATTGGTGTCGCGTCTTTGTCGAAGGGAACGGCCCTTCCTGCCCTGACGATCTTCGGCATCGCCGGCCCGCTCTTGCAGGTCAAACGCTTCGGGTGGCCGGGGATCAAGCCGGCCGGAGCAATGGCAGGGGCCGCGTTGATCGGAGGGGGCTGGTTCTGGATTGTTCGGATCGTCAGATTCGGTCAGCTCCTCACCCCAGTCGGTCCGCTTCCATTCCCCGATGACCCAGCGTTTGAGCCCCGAACGGGGTGGTACGTCGAGCTGTGGTTTCGTTGGATGGCCGAACGATTCTTTGGCTGGTTCGGGTACTTCGACGTGCGGATGTCGTCGGACGCCCGTTGGTTCGCAACAGCGGTGCTTGCGATTGGTCTGCTCGTTGGATTGTCCAAACTTCGCTCCAAGCCCGGTGTGTTGTTCATTGCGCTCACCCCGCTGCTCGTTACGGCGGTCGGTCTGTTCGTGCGGACCTATTTGCTCTATGCCTCCACCGGTGTGACAGCAGGGATTCAGGGGCGCTACATCTTTCTCGGGCTCGGTGGCTTTGCCGCTGTGATCGGGTTGGGCGCAGAACGTGTTGGCTCGGCAAGCGATCGGACAAGATGGTTCCCCGCCGTTCTGTTCGGCACTGCGGCGGTCATTGTGCATGGCGCAGCGATTCGAGCGATCATGGACAATTACTGGGAAGGTGCGACGATCGGGGCCGAGCTGCGAACGCTTGGTGCGTGGGCTCCGTTCGGCGCAGGCATCAGCTATGCGTTCTTGATTGCCGCCGCAATGTGTATTGTCGGCGCACCTGCAATGGTTGCCGTCGCCGACCAACGACGAAGCAACCGCCTCGGAGGCTGACGTGGTCAAACTGATCGTGTTCTCGATCTGCAAAGACGAAGCGGCGACGATCGGTGAGGTTCTTGATCTCATTCCGACGGAGATCGATGGCGTCGACGAGATCGAGAAGCTCGTCATTTCTGATGGCAGCACCGACGACACCGCCGCCATTGCTCGAGCCCATGGCGCTCATGTGATCGAAGGCCGCAAGCAGCAGCGTCTTGCCTACCGCTTCCAACAAGCGGTCGAGATAGTGCTGGCCCGGGGTGCCGATATCGCCCTCAACATCGACGGTGATCTCCAGTTCGACCCTCGAGAGATCCCCAAGTTCGTCGCGCCGGTCATCGCCGGCGAAGCTGATTTCGTCGCTGCCGATCGGTTTACCGATCCGGACACGGGCGAGCGTCGTCGGCCTGACAACATGCCGAAGGGCAAGTTCTACGCCAATCGGCTGGGTGCTCGCATCGTCGGCAGTCTCAGCGGTGAACGGTTTGCGGACGTGACCTGTGGGTTCCGGGCCTACAACCGGCACGCCCTGCTCGCGCTGAACATCAACAACAAGTACACCTACACCCAGGAGTCTTTTCAGCTCCTGGCGTACAACAAGGTCGCGATCCAATCGATCCCTGTGCATGTCACGTACTTCCCCGGTCGGAAGTCTCGGGTTGTCACCAACTTTTGGCACTTTCTCGTCAACTCGGGCGTGAGCATTCTCAGAGCGTTTCGTGACTTCGCTCCTCTGCGCTTCTTCTTCGGCCTCGGGATCATTCCGCTCGTCACCGGCGCTGGCGCCTCTGGGTTTGTCTTTGTCAATTGGCTGCGGACCGGCAAGACATCGCCGTGGACCTCGCTGGGAATTCTGGGCGCCTATTTGTTCTCGCTCGGTCTGATCATCTTCGTTGTCGGCCTGTTGGCCGACATGTTGGGACGCAGCACGCGTAACCAGGAGAAGATCATCCGCGAACTGAAGGCGGCCCGCTACGGGTCGACCGCAGAGCAGGGTCTTTCAGATGCGCGAGCTGTGGAGTCTCGCTCCGGAACGTCCTTGGGATCGAGCGAGCCTGTCGATGCTTCGCCGGAACCTGACATCGAGTTGGATCCCCAGGAAGCGAGCGGTCTGGTGCTTGCCCCTGGCGACGCCACATCGACTTGACCTCTCCCGCCGAGGTGCCCGCATCGCGCCGGGTGATCCGTGTTGCCATCGTTGTCATCGTTCTCGGTTTGCTGATACGAGCCGTCGTTCGCGACGACGAGCTCAGAAATCAGCTGGCAACTCTGAGCGGGCGCACCTTCTTGATCGGCTCTGTGTTCGCCGTGCTCCAGATGCTGTCGCTGGCCTACTTCTTGAAGGTCGTCGTCGACAACCTCGCCAATCGCATCGACATGCCAACGAGCCTGCACACCACCGCGGTGTCGACACTCGCCAACTACTTCCTGCCGTTTCGGGGTGGGGCGGGCGTGCGAGCGGTCTATCTCAAGCGCTACCACGGTCTGTCGTACGAGAAGTTCGTCGTGACCTTGTACGGCAACTACATCATCTTGATCTTGGTGAACGCCACGATCGCAGCCACCCTACTGCTCGCCCCGTCGGTGGAG
Source organism: uncultured Acidimicrobiales bacterium (assembly GCA_937976305.1). GTDB lineage: Bacteria > Actinomycetota > Acidimicrobiia > Acidimicrobiales > SZUA-35 > CALEWY01. The sequence continues at coordinate 25,754 of CALJSB010000013.1, read as the reverse complement.
TGGAACACGTCGGTGGCGATTGTGTTCATCACGCTCGTCGCCATGGCCAGCCTTGCCATCTCGCTCATCTCACCTCGGTTGCGGCTCGATGAGCTGCTGGTGTTCTTGGTCGAGCGAGTTGGCGGACGGTTCGTGGCGGCATCCGCGACCAGAATCCGCAACGTCATCGAAGGGTGGAAGACCATCGCCGGTGATCTCGGACTGCTTCGTCGCATGATTGCCGTGGTGATCGTCAACTTCTTCGCTCGGCTCGGCATGTTCGCCTTCTTGTTCGCGGAGTTGGGGGTCGACGCAAGCATCGAAGCCGTTGTGATCATCGCCGCCGTGACCAACCTGACGATCTTCGTGGCCTTGACTCCAGGGGCGCTTGGTATCCGGGAGGCGGTTTTGACGGTCTTTTCCGTCTCAGTCGGAGTCTCTGAGAGCAACGTTCTCGCCGCGAGCCTGGCCGAGCGGGCCGTGACGCTGGTAACGGTTGGCCTGCTGGCTGCGGTTCTGAGTCTCTGGAGGCTCGCGGCTGATCGAGAGCTTCCGGTTGCGGTCGATTCCTAGCTGACCATGTCAGTCCAAGCCGCTTCGGTTCCGTAGCCGAAGTCGGACATCATCGGGCCGCAGATCCGATCGAGGGTGCGGACCTCCTCAAGTTCCCAATCCTCCCAATCTTGCTTTCTCGTTGGTGACTGGTTCATGCGGGTGCCGAGCGCCGCCATTTCGGTGGTCAGCTTCGCCCCAAGGGCCTGCTCGATCTCATTGATCGGTCCAAGTGACCCGAACAGATCTTCGAAACGGACCACGAGGTAGTGCTGCGGGTCGGCAGTCGAAGAGATGAGCGTGTTGATGTCTCGCCAGTAGATGGCCAGCCGCTCAAGGGGCGTGACATTCGCTGTCTCGTCGCTGCGATCGGCCCGAGCGGTCCAGAACGGAACATGGTGGTTGAAGGCGTGTTTGATTCCGTGGGCGTTGCCATGGTCGATGGCCGAGCGCACGTAATGGCGGGGGTCGCGCACGATGTGGACCACGACCGCGTTGCCGAAGACCTCGGGGATGGCGGCGGCAAATCCGTAGAGGAACGGGTTGGACTCGACGTAGATGTCTGACGACGCATCGTTCAGCACCGATTGTCGCAAGGCCCGTAGATGGCCAGCCAACTCTTCGTCGGTGGCCATGCCTTCGAGCCGGGCTCCCGAGAGCAGGCGCAATCGCCAAGATGGGCGAGGTTCGTGAACGGCCACGGTGTTGGGCTTTTGCGCGAAGTGGGTGGCGAGGAACTGTGTGCCCGTTCGTCCGGTCGACAGGACGAACGCATGGCGACGGCTTGTGCGGCCGACTCCACCGCTCATCGATCGGCTCGAGGCTCGGATCATGGGGAGGGCGAGCGTTCTTCGATTCACTTGGCTCAAGGCTAGTGCTACGGCATGGCACAATCGACGACACCATGACCCGCCCGACCCACGTCCGACCCACGAACAACGTCGGATCGATGAGCGGATTGGTCACCTCGGTCGACGTTGTGTGCGTCGTCATTTTGAGCGTCATTGCGGTGGGGCTCCACATGGCTCAGTACCCCCGCCTGTCGGCCTTCGATGAACCGACTCACATTGACTACACGTTGTCGCTCACGAACCTCGAGTATCCAACTCTTGGGGAGCCATACGACCAAGTGACGCTGCGCGAATGGGCGTGCCGTGGTCATCACTTCGTTGATTCCCAGCTGCCTGACTGCGAGTCCGACGAGTTCGTTCCGGGGGAGTTCGCCGGTCAAGGGATTCAGCGCAACTCATCCCCGCCCCTGTATTACGCAATCTCCGCACTTGTCGCCGGACCCGCACGAGCCATCACCGGCTTGTCGTTTGTGTCACTGGCTCGTCTGAGCGGTGTCTTGTTCCTCTCGATCGGGTCGTTGGGTTCTGTTGTTGCGTCGCGGAGTCTTGGCGTGCGTGGGATCAGCGGTCTGTTGTCACCGGTGATCGTCCTTGGCATGCCGACGGTGCTCCACGCGACCTCAACCGTCAATAGCGACGGAGGTGTCTACGCCGTCGGGGGAGTCGCTGCGGCGGTGGCAGCTCGATGCCTCGTGCACGAAGAGCAGTCGACGCGACTCTTTGGGTTAGCGATGCTTGTGGCCGTCGTCGCCGGACTGACCAAGACAACTGCACTCTTCGGCGTCGGAATTCTTGGCTTAATGCTTGCCGGGTCAGGATTGATGCGTGGAGCGAAGCGACGCTCGTTGCTGGAATCGGTGGCTGTTCTTGCTACCGGCGCGCTCGTCCATGCAGCGTGGATGGCCTTCGCAGCGAGCCGAAGGCCGAGCGACTTCGTGAATCCGATTGGCAACGGAAATGGGGTGGCGGTGGAGGGCGGACCGATTCGTGAGATTGTGCAGGGCGCTGACGACCTCTTTCCACCCACCCGTCTCAGCTGGTTTCCGATTCCCGACGTGTTGCAGTCGTCGTGGCAGGAACCGTGGGCAATCGTTCTGGGGCTTGTCGTTGTCGCCTCAGCGCTGTTGGCCATCGCCCACTCTGATGGCGTTTCGCGAATATGGGGAACCGCAACGGTTGTGGGATGCGTCGCGAGCGGCATGATTGTTCAGGCAGGTCTGGCCCTCGGAAGTCGCAACATCTACTTCCCGGAAGTCAACAGCCGCTACGGCCTGGCGCTCGTCCCGTTTGTCACTGTGTTGATCGTGGCGGTGGCTGATCAGCGACGCTGGTCGAGGGCCGTGCCTGCCGTTCTGTCCGCTGGCAGTCTCGTGGGGTTCGGGCTCTCCGTGTTTTGAGGCTGGCAGCTTCGCGCATCGATGAAATCGAATCGTCAGTTTCGGGTGGCACGAATGAGGCCCAACACCTCGGTTGCTGCTTCGGGGATGTTGGTGCCGGGGCCAAAGATGGCGCCGACGCCCGCTTCTCGTAGCGAGTCGTAGTCCTGCGGCGGGATAACTCCACCACACACGACGATGACGTGGTCAGCGCCAGCGTCCGCCAGAGCCGAGATCAGTGCAGGCACGAGCGTGGAGTGGCCGGCCGCCTGGCTCGACACACCGACGACGTGCACGTCGTTGTCGACCGCGTCTGACGCCACTTCTTCGGGCGTTTGGAACAGTGGGCCGACATCGACGTCGAAGCCCATGTCGGCAAACGCTGTTGCGATCACTTTGGCTCCACGATCGTGGCCGTCCTGACCCATCTTGGCCACGAGCATGCGGGGTCGTCGCCCCTCCTCAGCAGCAAAGGCTTCGACATCGCTCACCAGCGCAGCAAAGCTCTCGTCGCCTTCGTAGGCCGCTCCGTACACGCCAGAGATCGTACGGGTTTGCGCCTGATGGCGGCCGAATGCGGCTTCCATCGCATCGGACATCTCGCCCACGGTCGCCCGTGCTCGAGCCGCATCGATGCAGGCCGCGAGCAGGTTGTTGGCCGGATCAGACGGATCGCCGTTTGCCGCTTCTGTCAGGCGGGCCAGGGCCGCGGCGCACGCGTCGGCATCTCGCGACGAACGAAGCTCGTTGAGTCGAGCAACCTGCTGCTCGCGAACTTGGGTGTTGTCGATGTCGAGCACATCGACGAGTTCTGGCTCGTCAACCACGTACTTGTTGACGCCGACAACGACCTCTTCGCCTCGATCGATGCGGGCTTGACGCTTCGCCGCCGACTCTTCGATACGCAGCTTCGGCATGCCCGAGTTGATGGCCTTGGTCATCCCGCCGAGCTCTTCGACCTCGGCGATGATGGCCCGGGCCTTGTCTGCGAGCTCGGCCGTGAGCGATTCGACGTAGTAGCTCCCGGCGAGCGGGTCGACCGTACGGGTCACGCCAGATTCCTCGGCGAGAATCAGCTGCGTATTGCGGGCGATTCTGGCACTGAACTCGGTGGGAAGACCGAGCGCTTCGTCAAAGGCATTGGTGTGAAGACTCTGCGTGCCACCGAGCACCGCAGCCAATGCTTCGACCGTTGTGCGCACCACGTTGTTGTAGGGGTCTTGCTCGGTGAGCGACACGCCAGACGTTTGGCAATGGGTGCGCAGCATCATCGAACGCGGGTTCTTGGGCTCGAACTGTTCGATCATTTCAGACCAAATCAGACGGGCCGCTCGCAGCTTGGACGCTTCCATGAAGATGTCCATGCCGATGCCGAAGAAGAAGGAGAGGCGACCGGCGAAGGCATCGATGTCGAGACCGCGGTCGATCGCGGCTTTCACGTATTCGAGGCCGTCGGCCAGCGTGAACGCAAGCTCGAGTTCGGCTGACGCGCCAGCTTCGAGCATGTGGTAACCCGAGATCGAAATCGAGTTGAATTTCGGCATCTTCTCAGCGGTGTACTGGATGATGTCGGCCACGATCCGCATGCTCGGATCGGGCGGATAGATGTAGGTGTTGCGCACCATGAACTCTTTGAGGATGTCGTTCTGGATGGTGCCGCCGAGGTCTTCTGGCCCCACGCCCTGCTCCTCACCGGCAATCACGTAGCAGGCGAGAATCGGGAGCACCGCGCCGTTCATTGTCATCGAGACGGTCATGTCGCCGAGCGGGATGCCGTCAAAGAGGATCTTCACGTCTTCAACCGAATCGATCGCGACACCGGCCTTGCCAACGTCGCCGACCACCCGCGGATGATCACTGTCGTAGCCGCGGTGCGTTGCCAGGTCGAAGGCGACCGACAGACCCATCTGACCCGCTTCGAGATTCTTGCGGTAGAAGGCGTTGGACTCTTCGGCAGTGGAGAAACCGGCGTACTGGCGGATCGTCCAGGGCCGATTCGTGTACATCGTCGCCCTGGGGCCACGCACGAATGGGGCAAAGCCCGGCGTTGATCCGACGTGGTCGATGCCTGCGAGGTCGGCCTCGGTGTAGAGCGGCCGAACGGCGATGCCCTCGGGTGTTTCCGTCACGAGATCGGCGGGATCCTTGCCTCGAAGCTCCTTCGCAGCGACCTCAGACCATGGCGTTGTCATCCGGAGAGAGTAGCTCTGTGCCGCTCGTCGAAAGAAGCCACTCGACAGCCGCCTCAACCGCCGAACACCAAGCACTAGGGTTCGGCTGTGCGAGTTGGCCTTGATGTGACACCGCTGGTCGGCCCGCTCACCGGGGTCGGCGTGTTCACCAGACGTCTTGTCGATGGGCTGGTCGACGTCGACGGCGTCGAGTTGGCCGGGCTTGCCTTCACGGCCCGGGGCCGTGGTCAGCTCGGGCAGCTTCTCCCGTCAGGGATGCCGCTCGGACGCATACTTCCGGCCCGGTTGGCGCGTGCCGCATGGCTTCGTGCCAACGTGCCGACCGCAGCGCATCTGGCTGGCCCTCTCGATGTTGTGCACGGAACCAACTTCGTTGTGCCGCCGGGTGGGGGAGCAGTCGAAGTGGTCACGATTCACGACTTCGGCCCCTGGACGACACCAGAGCTCGTTTCGGCAGATGCGCTCGACTTCCCCCTGCTGGTGGCCCGAGCCATCGGTCGAGGGGCCCACGTGCACGTCGTGTCCGACTATGTGGCCGGTGTCGCGGCAACAGAACTGGGCCTGGCTCCCGACCGGATTCACACCGTGGGGCTCGGCGTCGATGTGCCCGATTCGTCGGCCCAGCTCTCAGCCCCCCTGGCCAAGCAGATCGGTGGCCGACCGTTTGTGCTGGCTGTCGGCTCGATCGTGCCGAGAAAGAACTTCGGCGATCTGGTGCGTGCCCTCGCCGAGCTTGCCTCCGATCATCGAGATCTGGTGTTGGTGATCGCTGGTGGAGACGACATCGGCTCGCCGGCCCTCACCGAGCTCGTCACCACCGTCGGGCTCGACGACCGGGTGATCCGTACCGGTTTCGTGTCAGATGCCGACAAAGCCGCACTGCTGCGCTCGGCTGAAGTGGTGGCGTCCTCGGCACTGCACGAGGGGTTCGGCATGGTTCCGCTCGAGGCGATGTCGGTTGGTACGCCCGTCGTGGCTGCGGCCGGAGGTTCGATTCCGGAAGTGTGCGGCGATGCCGCCCTTCTGGTCGACCCGGGCGATCCAGCTGAGTTGGCAGCGGGGATCGACCGGGCCCTGACCGACAACGCGTTCGCGCAACGCTTGGTGGCTTCTGGTCGAGAACGAGCCAGCGAATATTCGTGGTCGACCACCGTTCATGAGATGGTGCGGGTCTACGAGCGCCTCACTGACTAGATTCGGGCCAATGCCTGGCGCCAAAAAGCGATTTGTCATCATCGGTGGAGGCCCTGGGGGAACCTCGTGCGCGACGCACGCTGCCCGCCTCGGTGCCGAGGTCACCCTGATCGAGAAGGATCTCATCGGGGGAGCCGCCCACCTACTCGACTGCATCCCATCAAAGGCCATGATCGCCACCGGCGGAGCCATGTCGATGATGAAGGGCGCCGAAGAGATGGGGCTGGCGAAGGTCGATGTGCAGCTCGACTTCGACGCGCTCCGAGATCGCATCGTCAGCATCGAAGACCAACTCGAAGCATCCGTGACGTCGCTGCTCGGTAGTCAGGGAGTCGAGCTCATCGAGGGAACCGGCCGCCTCACCGGGCCAAACACCGTCGTCGCCCAGCCCAACGACGAGTCGAAAGAACCCATCGAGCTCGAAGCCGACGTCATCGTCTTGTCGACCGGCAGCCGGCCTCGTATACCCGACTGGGCGCCCATCGACGGCGAGCGGGTGCTCACCACCCGCCACGCCTACCCGCCGCCCGAACTACCACAGCATCTGATCGTGATTGGTTCTGGTGTGACCGGCGTCGAGTTCGTGCACATGTTCAACTCGTTTGGTTCCGAGGTGACCCTGATCGTGTCGCGCCAACAGGTGCTGCCGGGCAAGGATCCAGAAGTCGCGGCGGCACTCGAGCAGAGCTTCCTCGATCGAGGCGTTCGTCTGTTCATGGGCGCTCGAGCCGAATCCATTGACGTCAACGGTGCAGAAGTCACGGTGCGGTGTGACGACGGCAGAACGGCCGTCGGCAGCCATGCCCTCCTGGCCATCGGCTCGATTCCGAACTCCGAGAATCTCGGGCTCGATGAAGCTGGCATCGAACATGAGTGGGGCTACGTCACCGTCGATCACAACAACCGTTCGAACGTGCCGCACATCTACGCCGCCGGAGACTTGTCTGGCAAGCTGCCGCTGTCGTCAGTGGCCACAACGCAGGGCCGCAAGATCGCCCAACACGCCATGGGCATGCACGTCGGGCCTCACCGCCACCTCGACTACGACAAGGCTGCATCCGCGATCTTCACCGACCCGGAGATCGCAGACGTCGGTCTTGCCGAGGCCGATGCCTTCTCAGAGGGTCGCAAGATTCGCGTGACCAAGGTGCCGTTCTCCGTGTCGGCCAAGGCGCTGATCAACAACGACTCCCGCGGTTTCGTGAAGATCGTCTCTGACCCAGCAACGGGCGTTGTGCTGGGCGGCTCGATCGTGGGCCGTCATGCGGCAGAGTTGATCTCGGTGCTCGCCCTTGCCGTCACGGCCGGGCTCACCGTCACTGATCTAGTCGAATCCCTGTTTGTTCACCCGGCTCTCGCCGAGGTTCTTGGAGAGGCGGCCGAATAGCCGTGTTCGCGTTCGAGGTGCTGTTCGCTGCTGCGGCGGGCGAGGGAACGAGCACCCTCATCAGAACCGAAGCAGCAATCGTTGTTCTGATCGCCATAGCGGCCTTTGTTGCCGTGCTCGCTCGGCGGTTCCAGTTCCCATTCACGGTTGCGCTCGTCATCGCTGGTTTCGCGGCCACGTCGTTGGGCGACCTGGTCGCGATCGACGTCTCGCCCGACCTCATCTTGTTCCTTCTCGTGCCGCCGTTGTTGTTCGAGGCGACGCTGCACATCCCGTGGGCCAAGTTGCGGGCCGATCTGGGCCCCGTGCTTGTGGTGGCGTTGCTCGGAACGCTCATCGGCACCCTTGCTCTTGGCGGGGTTGTGCACGTTGCTCTCGATCTTCCGTGGACCGCGGCGTTTGCGTTCGGTGCGCTCATTTCGGCGACCGACCCGGTGGCCGTGATTGCCTTCTTCAAGTCGTTGGGCACGCCAAAACGGCTCAGCGTGCTGGTCGAAGGTGAGTCGCTCTTCAACGATGCGGTTGCGGTGGTCGCCTTTGGGGTTGCGGTGGCCGCAGCCGAAGGTGGCGGGTTCACCGTCGGTGGCGCCCTCGAAAATTTCCTTGTCGTGTCGTTTGGCGGCATCGCCGTTGGCTTGGTGCTCGGTTACGTCGTCAGCGAGGTGATCCTCTCCCGGGTCGACGACGGGTTGATCGAGACCACCACGAGCCTGGCTCTTGCCTACGGCTCGTTCCTCGTTGCGGAAGAGTTCGGCGTCATCATCGGCCAAGACGGGCTGCACTTCTCGGGCATCTTGGCAGTTGTCGTGGCCGGACTCCTGCAGGGCAACCTCGGCATCCACAACACCTCACCCAGCACCCGAGTCACGCTCGAGCACTCGTGGGAGATCGTCACGTTCCTCGTGAACTCGCTGGTGTTCCTGTTCATCGGCCTCACCGTCAGCCTTTCCGACCTGGCCGACGAATTCACGGCGCTGGTCGTGGCCATCGTGGCCGTTGTCGTCATGCGAGTGCTGATCGTCTACGGGCTCAGCGCCACCAACGGCGTGATCTTCCCGAAGCGCGCCGTGCCGAAGGCCTACCAGCACGTGATGTTCTGGGGCGGTCTTCGGGGCGCCATCAGCCTGGCGTTGGCCCTGACGTTGTCCGAAGAGGTGTTCGACGCGGAGACGGTCAAGACCATTCGGGTCATGACCTTCGGTGTGGTCTTGTTCACGCTGCTCGTGCAAGGCACGACCATCGCGGCGCTGATACGTCGTCTCGGGCTGGCCGGCAAAGACGATCGCACGCTCGAACAACAACGCCATCAGGCTCGCCTCGTCATGGCCCGAGCCGGACAAGCTGAGGTGGCACAACTCGGTGCAGACGGTGTGGTCGCAGACGACATGGCCGATGCCCTCCAGGCCGCGTATCAAGCCGACCTTGCCTCTCACGCGTCGAATCTGACCCAACACTCCGTCGACCATCCCGAAATGGCCTTCGCCATGCTCTATCAGGCCAGACGCGATGCACTCGCAGCAGAGCGCTCAGCGCTGGGCGACGTGCAACGAACCGGCCTCATCGATGGGCAGGTGGCCAAAGAGATGAGCCTCGAACTCGACCATCGTCTGGCTGCGCTCGATCACATCGAAGAACGGTTCGAGACTGATCTCGATGCGACGGTCGACTTGAGCGATCTCGAAGACACCATCGAAGCTCTGGCCAACCAAGAGCTGGCGTGGCTCCGATCGGTCGGCACCACCAACGCCTCAACCGCCACCGTCGACCCGCAGTAGGTGGAGCGCGTCACGAGGGCTTCGCGCCGCGCAAGCTTCGTTTGAACGCTGAGGGGTTGGGGGTTTCACGAAGCGTCGCGACTTCTGAGCCTGCAACGCGCAGCGTTGCTGGGCGAATAGGAGCAAGCTCGTGAGAGCCCGACCCCGACCTAGCTGATGACGGCGACGACGTCGCCACCACCGACAGCGTCGCCAGGAGCAACCTTGATCTCGGCAACGGTGCCAGCCTTGTCGGCTGCGACGTTGTTCTCCATCTTCATGGCCTCGAGAACGACGATGGTGTCGCCAACCTCAACCTCGTCGCCAACCTCGACCGACACCTTGACGATGGTTCCCTGCATCGGCACGGCCACCTGGCCAGATCCACCAGCAGCGGCGCCGCCCGACGCAGCGGCACGACGCCGAGGCTTCTTCGGCCCGCTGGCGGCCACGCCTGCTGATTCGGGCACCCAAAGTGCCACATCGAATCGCTTGCCGTTGACCTCTACCACGGTGTCGCGGCGAACCTTGGGCTCATCGTCTTCAGCCGCGGCGGGAGCTGGGCTCGACGCGGAAACACCCGAAAGGTCGAGTACGTCTTCGACCCACTTGGTTGAGTGCTCCATCGCAGCAAAGTCGGGATGGTCGAGAATCGCGATGTCGGCTGGAATCGTGGTGGCAACACCGGCGATCTCGAACTCGCGCAGCGCACGGAGGGTGCGGGCGATGGCGGTGTCACGGTCTTTGCCGTGGCAGATGAGCTTGCCAACGAGGTTGTCGTAGTACTGGCTGATCTCGTCGCCTGCTTCGTAGCCGCCGTCCCAGCGCACGCCGAAACCTGATGGCACCCGCAGCGTTTCGATCGGCCCAGGGCTCGGCAGAAACGCTCCGCCTGCGGGATCTTCTGCATTGATTCGAACTTCAATGGCATGTCCGGTGACGGTCACGTCCTCTTGGCTGAACGGCAGTTCGCCGCCGGCGGCAACGTGGAGCTGTAACGCCACGAGGTCGAGCCCGGTGATGAGTTCGGTGACCGGATGTTCGACCTGCAGCCGCGTGTTCATCTCGAGGTAGAAGAAGTCGCCGTCCTCGTAGAGAAACTCGACGGTGCCAGCGTTGGTGTAGTTCGAGCCCTTTGCCACCGCAACGGCGGCTTCGCCCATCGCCAGCGCGATGTCTGCGGGCAGGCCGGGAGCGGGTGCTTCTTCGATGAGTTTCTGGTGTCGACGCTGGGCCGAGCAGTCACGCTGGCTCAGGTGGACAGCGTTGCCGTGCTGGTCACACAGCACTTGAATTTCGATGTGTCGGGGTTTGGTGAGGTAGCGCTCGAGATAACACTCGTCTCGCCCAAAGTAGGCAAGTGACTCGCGCTGCGCTGCTTCGAGAGCGTCGCCGGCTTCTTCAGCGCTGTTCACGACCTTCATGCCGCGCCCACCACCGCCGAAGGCGGCCTTGATGGCGACGGGCCACCCGTTCTCGGAACCAAACGCCACGACCTCGTCGGCGTTCGACAGGAACTCGGTAATGCCGGGGACGCCACTCACGCCGACCTTCTCGGCTGCCTCTCGGGCGCTGATCTTGTCGCCCATCACTTCAATCGCTTCGGGCGGCGGTCCAACAAAGGTGACGCCTCGCTCGGTAATGGCACGAGCAAAGTCAGCGTTCTCGGAGAAAAATCCGTAGCCGGGATGTACGGCGTCTGCGCCTGACTTTTCGATGGCATCGAGAATGGCCTCGGTGTTGAGGTAGCTCTCAGCTGCGGTTTGACCGCCAAGGGCAAAGGCGTGATCGGCGAGGCGCACGTGCAGGGCTTCGCGATCGAGTTCTGAATAGACCGCCACCGTCTCGATTCCGAGCTCTTGGCACGCTCGGATGACTCGAACAGCGATCTCCCCTCGGTTCGCGATGAGGACGGTCTTGAACGGAGCTGGCATTGGCACATCGTATGGTTAGCCGAGATGGCAGCCACGCGTGAAGTATCTGGCCCAGACGGCACACGATTTCGAGCGATCGAGTTCATCGCCGAGACAGATTCCACCAACGCAGACCTGCTCGAACGGGCCGCTCAAGGGGCAGCTCCGGGTGTTGTGCGAATCGCCGATCATCAGCGGCGCGGGCGTGGTCGTCAGGGGCGAACCTGGTTCGACCAACCTGCCTCGTCGTTGCTGATGTCCGTACTCCTTCACGTCGACCCGGACGTCGCGCCCCTCGTGCCGTTGGCCGCCGGTCTCGCCGTTGTGGAGGCAATCGAAGCCGGCTGGGGCGTCGAGCTGCAGCTCACGTGGCCCAACGACGTTGTGCACGTTTCTCCCGATGGCGGCCCAGACCGAAAGCTGGCCGGCATCTTGGCTGAGGCGATGGTGATCGTTCCGCAGGCCGGCAGCGTGCCAACGCTCGCGGTGGTTGTCGGAACAGGGATCAACCTCGACCTCGGAGACACGTGGCGCGCTGTTGCACCAGAAGATGTGCGGGCACGAGCCGTCGATCTCACCGAGTTGTCCGGATCTGCGCTCTACACAACTGAGCTCCCCGCGACTCCCATTCGACGCGATGACGTTGCTGATGCGGTGCTTCGCCGCCTCGAGGTCACGCTCGACGACATGGAGTCGACCTCGCGAGCGTTTGTCGACCGCTATCGGCGACGCTGTGTGACGATCGGTCGGTCTGTCGAGTTGACGCATCCGGCCGGCCCAGTGCAGGGAACCGCCGTCGATGTCGATGATGCGGGTTTCCTCGTACTCGAGACATCAGACGGGCGAAAGGCCTTCGACGCCGGCGAAGTGCACACGCGGCGAGATTGACCGATTTCACACCACAAGAACTGGGTCGGACGACTCACGGTGGCCATGCGGGGGCCGATGGGACGAGGTGCCGACCCGGTTCCTTCCACGCGTCCTGTGCTCGCTGATCTGCGCTGTCAGTGTGCTCATTGCGTCGTTTGCGACCCCGGTCACCGCTCAGGAAGAGGGCGAAACCGACCCTCCGGTGACCCCGGCTCCCACAGAGGCGCCGGCACCCACCGAGCCTCCGACGACGCCCACCCCGACAGAAGCGCCGACCACAACGGAGCCAGCCGCATCAGCTGAAAGCACGGAAGCGCCCCCCGTCACAGAATCAGACACAACAACACCATCGTCGGCGGACACGACGGTGGCCGACGGCGCCACGACAACAACCATCGAGGGTGAATCAACGACGACGCTCCAGGAAGACACGACCCCCGAAACGACGGCGCCAGTTGCGTGTGGGTCTTTTGGCGGTGCAGGGGACGGAATCTCGACCACCACCCAAGCACCCCTTCTCGATGAAGAGGGAAATCCGATCGAAGTGATCTGCGGCACCGAAGAAGATCCCGCGGCCGGCGAGTTCGGAACAGACGAAACGGTGCCCGATGTCGTCGTGACGATTCCGCTTCCTGATTCGATCCCCGGCGAGGACTTCGACTTCTCACCATGGGCCCCCACCGAAGTGTTGGTTGCGAGCGTCGAAGAAGCGCAAGCGAAACTGGCCGAGGCCGAAGAGTTGCACCTGGCCTCCGTGTCGCAGGTGAAGTCGCTTCGCCTCCGCAAAAAGGAGCTCGAACTGCGGGTGCGAGCCCTCGATGCAGAGAGCCGGGAAACCCTCGAGTTGCTTCTCATTGCCGAGGAGCGACTTCGCAAACGAGCAACCGCTGCGTTTGTACGCGGTGATTCCTTCGGGCCCTCGCTCAACTACGACGACGTGCTTGATCGTGAGGCCCAACAGACGCTCGTCGACACCGTTTTTGAGTTGGACAGGGCAGCAGTCGCTGAATACACCGACCTGCGAGAGGATCTCGACGCCGAAGCGTTGTCGACCTTTGATCGGCTGGTTTTGATCGACGACTTGGCCGAAGAGGCAGAAGCCGACGTCGAGTTTCATCTCGGAGCAGTCGATCAGGCTGCTCGCGAACTCATCGTGTTTGAAGCGGGGAGTTCGGTGTACATCGAGAACGTGTTGTTCCCGATCGCGGGTGCCTACTCAAGGCCCTTGATCAACTCATGGCACTTCCCTCGCTCAGGCGGGCGAGTCCACAAGGGCATTGACATCTTTGCTCCGCATGGCACGCCGTTGATTGCTGCCGAGCGTGGCGTCATCACCGACGTTGGTGTTGGAAAGCTCGGCGGTCTGAAAGTCTGGCTGCGTGGCGAGAGCGGCACCGATTGGTACTACGCCCACTTGTCAGCATTCGCTCCCGGCCTTGCCGAGGGCCAGGTCGTCGAAGCGGGAGATCTCCTCGGGTACGTCGGCACCACCGGCAACGCAGTTGGCACCCCGCCACACTTGCACTTGCAGATTCACCCCAACGGTGGTGCGGCCGTGAACCCGTATCCGCTGCTCAACTTCATCGCTGAGCGTGATGCGCTCTTGATCGCTGAGGGGCTGTTCGAAGAGGTCGAGTACGAGGGTGGGCCGACGTTGGAGCCAGAGAGTGCCGCCGCGACGGCAGAGACCGACGCTGACGCCAACTCTGACGCCAACTCTGACGCCAACTCTGTCAGTGGCAGCACCGACGCAGACGTTGACGGTTCGAACACCCCTGACCCCACCGACTTGCAGAGCCCGACAACAACGCAGAACACAGCAACCACCGTCGATCCCTCCTCGACGACGGTCCCCGTCGCTCCCTCCAGCAGCGAACCGGCCGCGAGAGAACAAGGCTCTTCGACCACCACGCCAACCTCGCAAGACTCCGTCGTCGATGCGAGCGCAGCCGAACGCGACGCAATCGGCGAGTGATCGATCTCTAAACGGCAGGACGGCAGTAGTCTTGGCGAGAGCAAGATGGTCCGTCCGACGTGAATACAGCCCTCAGCTTGATCATCGTTTTTGTGTTGGTCGCGGCCAACGCGTTCTTTGTTGCTGTCGAATTTGCTTTGGTTGCGGCAGACCGCCAGCGGCTGAAAGCCCAGGTCGAGGCGGGGAATCGGCGAGCGAAGGTCGCGACCGCGGTTCTTCGGCGGATGTCGTTTCATCTGTCCGGGGCGCAGCTTGGCATCACGATCACGAGCCTGCTGCTTGGTGCGTTGGCCGAACCGCTCGTTGCCCGGTGGATCGATCCATTGATTGAGCCGATCGTTGGGCAGCCTGATTCGCTGGCCTCGATTTTGATCGCCTTGTTCTTGGCGACCGTCTTTCAAATGGTGCTTGGCGAACTCGTCCCGAAGAACATTGCCATCGCCAAACCCAATCCAACGGCGCTCATTCTGTCGCCGGCCGCACGCATCGTGCACGGCATCTTGTCGCCGTTCATCATCGTGTTCAATGGCGTCGCGAACTGGCTGGTTCGCAAAATGGGCATCGAGCCCCAGGAAGAACTCAGCGAGGTGCGGTCACTCGAAGAGATCGAATACCTGATCAGATCCTCCGGTGAGCTTGGCACCATCAGCCCCGACGCGTTGAGTCTGCTGGAGCGCACGATCAAGTTCGGCGAGAAAACAGCAGCCGATGTGCTGGTGCCTCGGGTTCACGTCGAGGCACTGTCCTCTGACGCCGCAGTCGGTGACCTTATCGAACTCGCCGTTGCCTCTGGTCACAGCCGATTCCCCGTCTTCGCTGAAGACCTCGACGACATTCTCGGTGTCGTCGTTGTCTCCGATGTGTTTGCGTTGCCACCGGCAACCAGAGCGTCGACCCCGGTGACTGAATTGGTGCGAGACGCTCACGTGGTGCCCGAGACTCGCGATCTCGAAGATCTGCTCGACGACTTCCGGGGCGGCGAGCAAGAAATGTTCATCGTGATCGATGAGCACGGTGGCACCGACGGAATCCTCACCCTCGAAGACGTGCTCGAGGAGATCACCGGTGAGATCGACGACGAGTTCGACGACGACACTGCGCAACGAATGACCACGAGCGGTCCCGAGGGCGTGACGGTGGTGGCTGGCACCTTGCACGGCGACGAAGTCGAAGAGGCATGCGGGTTCGAAATGCCAGAGGGCGAGTACGAAACCCTCGCTGGATTCCTGCTCGATGAGCTGGGTCGTATCCCACAGGTTGGCGACGCACTGGCATGGAATGACTGGCGATTCGAGGTCATCTCGATGGACAACCTGCGGATCGCTTCGGTTGAGATTTCGGAGCAGAGCCGATGATGGTTGCCGCTGGGCTATCAGGCCCCGCACTGTGGTGGTCGTTGGCCGTCGGTGTCGTGCTGCTCGTGCTCAACGCCATCTACGTCGCCTACGAGTTCGCTCTGCTCGCAGCGAAGCGATCAGCGTTCGAAGCTGGGGCTGAAAACGGCGAGCGAATTGCCACCGCATCGCTCGACTCGCTCTCGGATCTCTCGAACCATCTCGCCGGTAGTCAGCTTGGTATCACCATGGCCACGCTTGGTCTCGGCAACATCGGCGAGCCAGCGGTGGCCTCGCTGTTCGAACGAGCCTTTGGCGACACGTTCTCGCCGGCGGTGACCGGCACCGTCTCGTTTGTCTGCGCGATTTCCATCACGGTCTTCTTGCACCTCGTGTTGGCCGAGATGGTGCCCAAGAACATCGCGATCGCCCGGCCAGAACAAACGGTGCGGTGGCTGGTGCTGCCCTACCGGGTGTACCTGGCGATTTTCCGGCCGTTCGTCCGCTTCCTCAACGCGCTCGGCAACGCTGGCTGTCGGGCCGTCGGCATCGAACCCCGTGATGAGATCACGGCGTCGCACTCCACCGCTGAACTGGCGTCGATCGTTCGGCTGGCATCAGAGGAGGGCGGCATCGAAACCGACTCGGCTGAGTTGCTGCAGGGTGCGCTTGCCTTCGCCGAGCGGCCGGTCGGCGAGGTCGCACGGCCCATTGAATCGCTCGCCACGATTCGCTTTGGTGCCACTGCGGCGGTTGCCGAACGCGTGGTGACTGAAAGCGGCGAGACGCGCGTCCCGATCGTTTCCGGCACCGGTGGCGATGGCGAGATCAGCCTGGTCGGCTACCTCCACGTGATGGAGCTGTTGAAGATCCCCGCCGCTGATCGGCATCGTCCGATTCCGGCCTCGATGACCCGCCAGATGGCGGTTGTTCGAGCTGATCGTCCGCTCATCGAGGTGTTGCGCATTATGCGCCTACTGCGACGTCAGCTTGCGGTTGTTGCCTCTGACGACGGCCCACAGGGTCTGATCTCGGTCGAAGAGGTCGTCGAGGCGCTTGCCTCCGGAGGTAGCTCTCCTGCAGCGGGTGCAGCTGAAGGAAACGGTGCCGCAGCGAACAGCACCGGGTCTGATGGCGGAGCGGGCGACACATCGGAGGGTGTTCCTCTCACCACGTAGAGTGATTGAATACCACTACCCATGGTTGTTTGCATCGTGTCGCAGGTAGCCTTTCGGCTGTGCGTGTTCGTTCCCTCTCCGCGCTCGTGGGGTTCCTCTTCGCTACGGCGTTGATCGTTGCTGTTCCGGCATCCGCACAACGGACCGAGGGGCTTGACGAAGCCCGGGCCAGGGTCGAACGGCTTTCTCAGGAAATCGCAGATGCTGAGACGGAATTGTCGAAGCTCGAACTGCGTGCCCTGGGTGCTGAAACCGAGCTCGAGCGGCTCGAAACCGAGGCCGAAGGTCTCGCTACCAGCGTCACAAACGCCGCCATTTTGGACTTCACTCGGTCCGGCTCGGGTCGCAGCATCTTTTCATCCGGTGATCTCACCGACGGTATTCGTGCCGGCACCCTGACCGACGCCGCCATCGGGGCCGACACTGACGCGCTCGAGACCTACGCCGTGCTCTTCGAGGATCTCGAACTGGCACGTATCGAGCTCGCTGAGTCGAAGGCTGCTCACGACGAGTTCTGGGCCGAGCTGTTGGAGAAGCGTGAAGAACTCGGTGCAGAGCTGGCACGGCTCGAAGCGATCGAGGCCGAGCGACTCGCCGAAGAGCGCCGCAGGGCGGCAGCCGAGGCTGCCGCTGCCGCAGCAGCCTCTCGCAGTAGTGGCGGTGGCGGCGGTTCGGCCAACGCAACAGCCGCAGCTCCAGGTGGCCTACTCACCTACTGCCCGGTTGCAGGCACACACTCGTTCATCGACTCGTGGGGGTATCCCCGCTCAGGCGGACGCCGTCATAAAGGTGTCGACATCATGGCCAACACCGGTGTCCCGATCGTTGCCCCAGTGAGCGGCACGGTGAGCCACCGTTCGAATCGAGTCGGCGGCCGGTCGTTCCACCTGAACGGCGATGATGGCAACTACTACTACGGCACCCACCTTTCGGCATACGGCAACTCCGGTCGTGTGAACGCCGGCGACCTCATCGGCTACGTCGGCGATGACGGCAACGCAGCTGGGATCCCGCACCTGCACTTTGAAATCCACCCCGGCGGTGGCGCGGCCGTCAATCCGTATCCCGCCACCAGGGCGGCCTGCGGCTAAAAGCGGCAAACCGCTGCGAGGTGTAGGACGATGTCGGGATGACGACGTCTGGTGTAGTTGGAGGGGAAACGGCTGAGGGAGAACCTCTGCGGAACGCTCTCGAGGCCTGCCTTCGCTCTTTCGTCTCGGAGGAGATCGACATCGCCTCGGTCACCCGCTTGACCGGTGGCGCCAGCCGCGAAACCTACGCCGTCGACGCATCTCGCAGTGGTGAGACCTGGCCCCTGATTCTGCAACGGGAGCGGGGCGGAACTCGCCGACGGGACGAGGGGATGGAAGCTGAGGCGTCTGTTGTTCGGCGGGCTCACGATGCGGGGACTCCAACCCCGGTGGTTGTGCTGAGCCATGGCCAACTTCCACTAGAAGAGGCACTCACTGTCGGCAACAGCTGGTTCGTGACCGAGGTCGTTGCCGGCGAGACCATCGCCAGAAAGATCCTTCGCGACGAACAGTTTGTGCACGCCCGCGGAGCCCTGGCTGGCCAGCTCGGTCGGGCCTTGGCCCAGCTGCACACGGTGCCGGTCGATGGTCTTGATTGGCTCGAAGAAGTCGATTCGCTGGTGTCGTACCGTGAGGTTGCAGACGAGCTCGAGTTGGCCAGCCCCGCGTTCGAGCTCGGCTTCCGGTGGCTCGAACAACATCGGCCCGACAAGGCTGCGTCGACCCTTGTCCACGGAGACTTTCGGCTCGGCAACCTCATCGTGGACGAAGATGGCCTTCGGGCGGTGATCGATTGGGAGCTGGCCCACACCGGCGATCCGATGGAGGATCTCGGTTGGGTCTGCGTGCGAGCGTGGCGGTTCGGCGGAGCTGGGCCAGTGGCCGGTGTTGGCGGCTACGACGAGATGTTCGCTGGCTATGAGGAAGTGTCCGGCCGGCGGGTCGATCCCGACGTGGTTCGTTGGTACGAAACGCTGGGGACCCTGAAGTGGGGAATCATGTGTGGTTCCCAGGTTGAGAACCACAGAACGAGCGTCGTGCGTTCCGTCGAGCTGGCAGCCATTGGTCGCCGCATCGCCGAACAGGAATACGACGTGCTGCAGCTACTCGGTGATCCAATCGTTGTTGATCGACCGAACCCAGCTGATCATGACTCTGCCGGCATCACTGGCCCGCCAAGAGGTGAAACGACAGCAGGAGAACTCGTCGAGGCCGTTCGGGAGTTCCTCAGCGATCACGTGATGACATCGGCGGATGGTCAGCTCGGGTTTCACGCCCGCGTTGCCGCGAACGCCCTCGGCATCGTCGAGCGCGAGCTCGAGTTGGGTCCGGCGCTCACCGCCGCCGCAGACGTGCAGTGGGCCCGCTTTGGCGCATCGTCTTCGACAGAGCTTGCGGCAATGATTCGGTCCGGTTCGCTCGATGACCGCTTCGACGAGCTTCGTGAAGCCCTGGTCCCGCTGGCGATCGCCAAGCTCGAGATCACCAACCCTCGCTGGCTCAGGTGATGCGGCCGGTTTCGTAGGCCCACATGGCGATCTCGACTCGGTTTCGCGCTCCGAGTTTTTGCATCAGCGCTGCGAGATGAAACTTCGCTGTGCTGAGGCTGATGTGCAGTTCGTCAGCGATCTCGGCGTTGGTTCTGCCTCGTGCCACGGTGAGCAGCACCTCTTCTTCCCGTTCGGTCAGGGGATCGATGGGCTGAACAGGAGCGGTGTTGTGGTCGTTCGCCTCGTCGGCGAACGTCTCGAGTAGCCGAGCCGTGATGCTCGGGGCAATCAGCGCATCGCCCGAAGCTGCGGCCCTGATGGCCTGAATGAGCAGATCGGGTCCGGCGTCTTTGAGCAGAAAGCCGCGGGCACCGGCCTTGAGGGCGCGATGCACGTATTCGTCTGTGTCGAAGGTGGTGATCACCACAATCGGAAGCGGATTGGTCACGTCGGGTCCGGCAAGGAGGCGCGTGGCCTCGACGCCATCGAGCTCTGGCATTCGGATATCGAAGAGTCCAACGTCGATGTCGATCTCGTTGGCCAGCCGCACCGCCTCGGCTCCGTTCGCCGCTTGGGCGACAACTTCGAGGTCGTCTTGGGTCTCGATGATCGTGGCGAGACCGGTTCGCACGATTTCCTGGTCATCGGCGATGAGGATGCGGATCGTCATGAGTTGAGAAGAGGTGTGTCGGGGGTGTGGGGGAGCGATGCGTTGACCCGCCACCCACGACCATTCGGCCCGGCGCTGAACCGCCCGTTCAGGCGTTCTGCTCGCTCGGCCATACCCGTCAGGCCGAACCCTCGAGGTGTTGTCGTCTTGGGCGGCTCGCCGTCGTCGGTGATGGTGATCTCGACATCCGACTCGTGCTCAACCACCACGATCTCGACTCGGGTCGCTGCGGTGGCATGCCGAGCGGCGTTGGTCACCGACTCTTGCGCAATCCGATAGAGGGCCGCGCTGGTTACCGGGTCGAGATCGTCGAACTCACCTTGCATATCGACCTCGACCGTCAGGTCGCTGCCGATGGTGGACGACGACAAGGCCGGTATGTCGGTTGCGCCCTGTTGTGGTGCCATCGCAAGATCGCCTTGCTCGTCCCGCAGGGTGCCCACCATCATGCGCATCTCGGCCAGTGTGCGAGATGCCTCCTCTTCGATCGTGGCAAGCGCTTTGTCGACCGTTCCGGGCGAGCCACCAGTCCGAGCGATGATCTGGCCGGCTTGAGCCTGTACGGCAATGGCCGACACCCGATGGGCCACGGTGTCGTGCAACTCGCGGGCCAACATCTCGCGCTCTTGCACCTTGGCTTGTTCGATGAGTTGCGCACGAGCGGTCCTCTGGTAGCGAACAGCGAGCCCGATCTCCATCGGCGCACTGATCACCAGCAGGCTGCCGATGAGGTCACCGACTCCGGTGAAGTTTGTGATGCCGACAAAGGCCCAGAGGGCGATGATGGCGAGGGCTCCGAGGATGATGTGACGACCAATGGCCCATCGGCCGATGGCGTAGAACAGGATCAGCATGAACGCCAGGGTGTAGACCTCGACCGGGCTGCCGCCGTTGAGAACCGATGTCGAGTCGATCACCATCACGGCGCCGATCACGATGAGGGCCATCTGTAGGGGGTGGGTTCGACGCCAGAGCAGCGTGAGTGTCAGCGCCATGACGATGGGGATGGTCAGCCCTGGCATCGGAATGTCGGTGCGGACAAGTCCCTCGATCGCTGCGGTGCACCACAAGAACGCCACGAGGGCGTAGTCGCGCCAGCCCCGAGCCGGTGGCAGCACGGCGCAGGGTTCTGTCTTGATGAACGCCACCAAGCTGCGGAGGTCGCTCATCGCGGAATCGGTAGCCACCAGGCAATCGTAGGACCTCGACCACCAACCAGGAAGAGGCGAACGGCCAGTTCTGATCCTGGCCATTCG
Organism: uncultured Acidimicrobiales bacterium; assembly: GCA_937976305.1. Classification (GTDB taxonomy): domain Bacteria; phylum Actinomycetota; class Acidimicrobiia; order Acidimicrobiales; family SZUA-35; genus CALEWY01. Next base: position 4,752 of record CALJSB010000013.1, on the reverse strand, counting down.
GTCAGGAACTCTTTGACCGGAATCCCGGTGACGCAACGCATGGGCTCGTTGACCATGACAGCCAACCGCAACGAAAGGTTCTGTCATGTCGAATGCGCTGTATCAACTGGGTCGTTTCTCGGCCCGCCGCCCGTGGGTGGTCATCGCTATCTGGTTGTTGTCTGGCCTCGCGGTGATCACGTCATCGGTCAGCTTCGGTGACGATCTCGACGGGTCGTTCACCGCTCCCGGCCTTGACTCGCACCGTGCCGGCGAGCTTCTCACCGATGCTCAGTCAGCGCAGGCTGGGGTCACGGCCAGGGTGGTGGTGCAGCCTCACGACGAGGCGGTCGACTTTGTCGCCTCCGCTGAGGCCGGGGCCGAACTCGATGAGGTCGAGCAGCGCGTTGCGGCTCTCCCCAACGTGCTCGGGACCGACCGTGTGCTGTCGCCTGATGGCCGGGTGGCACTGGTGCATGTGCAATACCCGCTGCTCGAAGAGCTCAGCTTGGCCGACCTCGAACGCCTCGAGGAGGCGGTGGTCGAGGCTGGCGAGACCTCGATGCTGCAAGTCGAAGCAGGGGGTGAGTTGATCTTTGCCTTTGATGAGCCGGAGACCGGGCTTGGAGAAATGTTGGGTCTGGTCGTCGCCGTCTTTGTGTTGCTCGTGGCCTTCCGCTCGGTTGTCGCCATGGGGTTGCCAATCGGTGTTGCTCTATTCGGGCTCGCTGTCGGCGCCAGCTCGATGGCGCTCCTGACCAAGCTGATCGGCATCCCGACCTGGGCGCCCCAGGTCGGTTCGATGGTGGGCCTCGGTGTCGGCATCGACTACGCGTTGTTCCTCATCACCCGGCACCGAGAGTTTCTCAACTCCGGTCACACGGTGGTCGACGCAGCAGGTCGTGCGGTTGCGACGGCTGGCCAGGCCGTTGTCTTTGCCGGTGGCACCGTGATGATCGCGATCCTCGGGCTTGGCGTTGCCGGTGTGCCGGCGATGACAGGAGCCGGTGTTGCCATCTCGTTCATCGTCGTGATCATGGTGCTTGCGGCGATCACATTGGTCCCGGCGTTTCTTGGCCTCGTGGGTCACTGGATCAACCGCCTCTCGGTGGGTCTGGCTGGGCAACGGGATTCCGGTCAGGGAACGGTTGGGGTTGTCAGCGCTCGCTGGAATCGTTGGGGTCGTCACGTGTCTCGACACGCCTGGAAGTACACGGTCGGCGTCACCGCCTTCCTCGTGCTCCTGACCGCACCGGTGTTCTCTCTTGAGCTTGGCTTCGTCGACGAAGGCTCCTCTGCTGAGTCGACCAGTCAGCGTCGGGCGTACGACATCGCCGCTGCCGGGTTTGGCCCTGGCATCAACGGTCCGCTGCTCGTTGCCGTCGATCTCAATGGTGACGCTTCGGTTGTCGAGCCGTTGACGGATGCAATCGCCGCTGATGCCGGCGTCGCTGGATTGGGCGGAGTCGCCGTGAACGAAGACGCCGGTGTGGCAACGATCATCGCCATGCCAACCACCGCACCTCAAGACGAAGCCACAGTCGAAACGATCAGCCGTTTGCGGTCAGATGTGTTCCCATCGGTGCTGGAGGGCTCTGATGCCACCGCGCACGTGGGTGGCCAAACCGCAACGTTTGCCGACATGGCCGAACAGGTGAAAGACCGCCTGCCGTACTTCATCTCGGCCGTGCTGGTTCTGTCGTTCTTCTTGCTGATGGTGGTCTTCCGTTCGATCCTTGTTCCACTCAAAGCGGCCATTCTCAACCTGCTCAGCATCGGGGCCGCCTACGGCGTGCTGGTGGCGGTGTTCCAGTGGGGTTGGGGTGCCAGCCTCATCGGGCTCGAAACCACAGTGCCGATCATCTCGTTCATCCCGATGTTCATGTTTGCCATCGTGTTCGGGCTGTCGATGGACTACGAGGTGTTCCTGCTCTCCCGAGTGCGGGAGGAATACGTCGCAACGGGCGACAGCGATGCGTCGGTCATTCACGGATTGGCGAGTACAGCCCGAGTGATCACCTCGGCTGCGCTCATCATGATCTCGGTGTTCGGCGGGTTCGTACTCGGAGCCGATCCAGTCACGAAGATGTTCGGCCTCGGTCTGGCCACGGCGATCCTCGTGGATGCCACCATCGTGCGGATCGTCTTGGTGCCGGCAACGATGAAGCTGCTCGGCGACGCCAACTGGTGGCTGCCAGGGTGGCTCGATCGGTTGCTCCCAAATGTCGACATCGAAGGCGAGGCTGGCTTGCCGCCAGCTGAGTTCGAGTTGAACGACGAGTTCGAGCTCGTTGTCGACGAGTTGGTGCTTACGCACCAATGATGGAGTAACCACCGTCGACGTGGACGATCTGGCCGGTCGTTTGCGGGAACCAGTCAGACAGCATCGCGACGCAGGCCTTCGAGACACCAGTGGCGTCCGTGACATCCCACCCGAGGGGTGCACGGGCGGTCCACTCGTCCTCGAAGGCCTGAAAGCCCGGGATTGACTTGGCTGCGATGGTCTTCATCGGGCCGGCGGCCACGAGGTTCGAACGGATGCCCCGTGGGCCGAGTTCTCTGGCCAGGTAGCGGTTGAGTGATTCGAGAGCCGCCTTGGCCACGCCCATCCAGTTGTAGGCGGGCCACGCAACGGTTGCATCGAAGGTGAGGCCGAGCAGTGCTCCGCCTCCGTCCTCCGCCGAAGGCATCAAGGGGCTCACGACGTCGGCAAGTGAACGCAGCGAGTACGCCGAGATCTCGACCGCGGTCGACACGTCGTCCCAGGTCGCACCGAAGAAGTCGTCGCCGAGGCAGGCTTCGGGCGCAAAGCCAATCGAGTGAAGGGCACCATCGACCGTGCCCCACTTCTCTTTGAGCCGTTCTTGGACCGCTACTTGATGCTCGACGTTCGAAATGTCGAGCTCCAACACCTCGGCTTCGTTGGGCAGCTTGCGAGCGGTTCGTTCGGTGAGACGCATCGCTCGACCAAAGCTGGTGAGCACGATCTCTGCGCCCTCCTGCTGGGCCATCTCGGCAACGCCGTACGCCAGCGAGGCATCGGTCAGGACGCCGGTGATCAACAGTTTCTTACCAGTGAGTAAACCCATCGCCTATCAGACTTGCAGACGATCGCTTGCGTTACGCGCTCTTGGGCGCAACGAGGGCGAGATCGCAGCTTCTGTTCCCGGGTCAGGCGTCGCTACGATTCCGAGCGTGTCCGATGCAGATCAATCGTCAACCGCCGTGCCCGCCGACCCAAACGGCCCGATGAAGCTGTACGACACCGCCGTGGGCGAGATCGTGCCCTTCGAGCCGGGGCCGATCGTTCGTATGTACACCTGTGGCATCACGCCGTACGACGCGACCCACCTTGGCCACGCTGCGGCCTACGTCGGCTACGACGTGTTGCAGCGGCGCCTGCGCGACCGTGGACACGAAACCCGCTGCGTTCGCAATGTCACTGATGTCGACGACGACCTCCTGCGCAAGGCACGCGAGGTCGGCATGCACTACCTCGACTTGGCAGCTGCCGAGACGTCCCGGTTCGACGACGACATGGTTGCCCTCGGCATGATCCCGAGTTGGAGCGAGCCGCGCGCCACGTCGGCCATTGCTGAGATTCGGGCCATGAACAGCACGCTGATCGAAAAGGGCCATGCGTACGAAGTCGATGGCTGGGTGTATTTCGATGTGAGCACCTATGAACCCTTCGGGTCGGTCTCGGGGTATGACCACGAGACGATGCTCACGCTTCACAACGAGCGGGGCGGCAACAACGAAGATCCTCGCAAGCGCAACCCGCTCGACTTTGTGCTGTGGCAACCCTCGGCACCGGGTGAGCCCGAGTGGGAGTCGCTCTGGAGTGCTGGGCGCCCTGGCTGGCACATCGAGTGCTCCGCCCTTGCGTTGCGCGAGCTCGAGGTCGACACCATCGACTTGCACGGCGGCGGAAGCGACCTGATCTTCCCGCACCACGAATGCGAGGCTGCTCAGTCGCATGCTGCGACGGGCCAGCCCTTCGTTCGGCATTGGATGCACCAAGCGATGGTGCGGATGGATGGCGAGAAGATGTCGAAGTCACTCGGCAACCTCGTCTTCGTGAGCGACCTCCGCAAAACCTTCGACACGCGAGCTATTCGCCTCGGCATCGTGAAGCATCACTATCGCCACGAGTGGGAGTGGGATGAGCAGATCATGCCCGAGGCGGCTGTTCGTCTCGAGCGCTGGCTCGCTGCGACCGATGGCGACGGAACCGGGGCGCTTGCCGATGTTCGTGCCGCACTCGACAACGATCTCGACACGCCGGCAGCGGTTGCCGCGATCGATGCGGCTGCGGCGAGCGGTCAAGCAGTGTCGGCCGCTGCGGCGCTGCTGGGTGTCGATCTGGCGACGGACTAGAAGCCGGCAGTGGGCCAGGGGGATACGGGCTGCGCGCCTGTGTGAGCGCTGCACTACTGTCTAGGACAGCATGACCGACCTTGCCGAGACGCCGACCGCTGCCGCGACCGCGCCGGCCGAGCCTGTGCGGCCACTGCCAGACAACATCGGGCGGCTGCAGCCTCTGGCCCTCAAGATCGTGGGTCCGTTGTTTCGGGCGCTGTTCGATGTGACGGTGGAAGGCATCGAGAACGTGCCGGCCGATGGCCCAGCGGTCATGTGTCCAAACCACCTGTCGGTGATTGATTCGTTTGTGCTCCCGGCCGTATTGCCTCGCGGCATCATGTATGTCGGTAAGGCCGAATACATGGACGATTGGAAGACCGCCAAGCTGTTTCCTGCAATCGGCATGAT
>CALJSB010000012.1 GCA_937976305.1 uncultured Acidimicrobiales bacterium | reverse complement strand
GCTCCCGATCGCGATGCTCGCCTGCAGCCGCATCGGTGTGGCTCACTCGGTCATCTTCGGTGGGTTCTCGCCCGACGCCATCAAGGACCGCTGCGAGGACGCCGACGCACGCATGGTCATCACGGCCGATGCCGGCTACCGCCGTGGCGCTCCGTCGGCGCTCAAGGTCAATGTGGACGCCGCGCTGGTCGACGGTGCCCCCACCGTGGAGAACGTCGTCGTCGTGAACCGCTGCGACACCGAGGTCACGATGACCGAGGGTCGGGATCACTGGTGGCATGAGCTCATGGCCGATGCCTCGAACGATTGTCCGGCCGAGCCGATGGACGCCGAGCAGCTGCTCTACCTGCTGTATACCTCGGGCACCACGGCCAAGCCCAAGGGCATCATGCACACGACGGGCGGCTACCTCACGCAGGTGGCGTTCACACACAAATACACGTTCGACGTCCACCCCGAGACCGACATCTACTGGTGTGCCGCCGACATCGGCTGGGTCACCGGCCACAGCTACATCGTCTACGGGCCGCTCACCAATGCCTGCACCTCCGTGATGTACGAGGGCACGCCCGATACGCCCGGCAAAGATCGTCTCTGGGACATTGTCGAGCGGTACGGCGTCACGCAGCTGTACACCGCACCAACCGCCATCCGTATGTTCATGAAGTGGGGGGCCGAGGAGCCGCAGAAGCACGATCTCTCATCACTACGGGTGTTGGGCACGGTCGGTGAGCCGATCAACCCCGAGGCCTGGATGTGGTACCACGAGCACATCGGTGGTGAGGCCCGCCCCATTGTCGACACGTGGTGGCAAACCGAGACCGGTGCCAACATGATCACCCCGTTGCCGGGTGTCACCACAACCAAGCCGGGCTCCGCCTGCCACACGATTCCTGGCGTGTTTGCCGAGCTCGTTGACGACAGCGGCCAGGTCATTACCAGCGGCGGTGGGTATCTCACGATCGCCAAGCCCTGGCCGTCGATGCTGCGAGGCATCTGGGGCGACGAGCAGCGCTATCGCGACACCTACTGGAGCACCTACGAAGGCAAGTACTTCGCTGGTGACGGGGCCAAGCTCGACGACGACGGCTATCTCTGGCTGCTCGGCCGAGTCGACGACGTCATGAACGTCTCGGGTCACCGCATTTCGACAACCGAGGTCGAGTCGGCCCTCGTCGATCACCCTGGCGTTGCCGAGGCGGCGGTTGTCGGCGGATCAGACGAACTCACCGGCCAGGCGATCATCGGGTATGTCATCCTTCGTGGTAGCCACGAACCCTCGCAGGAGCTGGGCGACGAGATTCGCGAGCATGTCGGTGTGAAGCTCGGCAAGATCGCCCGGCCCAAGACCGTGATCATCGTGCCCGATCTTCCCAAGACACGATCGGGCAAGATCATGCGCCGGTTGCTCCGAGATGTTGCCGATGGGCGCTCGCTGGGTGACACCACGACGCTTGCCGACCCCGATGTTGTGGCTGAGATCGCGGCCAAGGCATCACAGAGCGACGAGGACTGAGCGACCTGGCTCGCTTCGGCGCTTCGCCCACCTGGTACTGGCGTGACACCGCCCGCACCCCGACAACCGAGACCGGCGATTCGCGCATCACGCTGTGCGTCGACATCGATGGCGTGCTCGCTGATGCTCGACATCGGCAGCATTATCTCAACAACGGCCGCTGGCAGGACTGGGACAGCTTCTTCCTCGCGGCGGCCGACGACGAGACGATCGATGCTCAGGTCGAGTTTCTCGACCAGGTTCCTGACCAGCACCTGATTGCTCTGGTGACCTCGAGGCCCGATTGGGTCGATCAAATCACCATGGAGTGGCTTGACTCGCGCGAGATCCGATGGGATCTCCTGATCATGCGATCAACCGGTGACTACAGCCGGGCGTCGACGATGAAGACCGAAGCGGTTGCCCAGCTCCGTGAGGCCGGGTTCGAGCCGACCCTGGCAATCGATGACCACCCTCGAAACATCGCGGCATACAAGGCGCTTGGGATCGAGACGGTCTACATCGAGAGCGGCTATCACACCCGCTGAACATGCCGGAGGCTTGAGGTGTCAGTGGGCGCTGGCGAGATCGATCATCAGATCCGGAATCGGCGAACGCTTCTCTTCTTGTGTACGGGCGAGAAGGAGAGCCCCTTCGAGCGCCGCAACGAAGCTTGTCGCGAACAGTTGAGCATCGAGATTGGCCCGCAAATCGCCGTCGATGATGGCTTCGGCCACCTGTGCACGCACCCAGTTGATCTCGTCGACGAAGAACCCTGTGATCTCGGCTCTTGCCTTCGGGTTGAGATCGTCCCACCCAGCAACCGCGGCGCCACACAAGCACAGTTCGTGGTCTGCTGCAGGTTCGAGAAAGACCTCGCCGTAGCGGCGAAGACGATCGACGGCGCGGGCATCGTCGATTTGCGACACGGAGGAGCGAAACGAATCGCGATACCGCGCTGTTGTTTCGGCGACGAGATCTTCCTTGTGGCGGAAGTGATGGTGAATTGATGGCGCCCGCACGCCAATTCGCTCGGCGAGGTCGGCGTAGCTGAAGCCGGTGACGCCACTTGACTTGATGGCATCTGTGGCCGCGCTGATTGCCGCACCACGAATGTCTCTTCCGGTAGGCCGGGCCATCAACGATCTCCTGTCGGTGCGGTCATGAAGGGCATAGATGACATGTCGGATGCGCTCGCCCGTGTTGGACGCAATCGTAGAAGTACCTGGTCTCGGCCCGCGAGCGCGTCGCACCACGCCGCCCCCGCAGCATCACCAAGAACCCGACGGCTTGCTCGATGGTACGAATCGGTGAGACCAGTGCACGCTTCGGTTGTGATGGGACCCGACATCTTGATGCTGCGATAGGGAAAGTCGGCGGTGTCGACCGTCACCGCAAGATGGGCACCGTCAATCAAGTCTGCGAGCTTGCGTGATCCCGCGAAGGTCGACATCAACAGCGAGTCGTCGTGCCACTCAAACCACATCGGCGCCACTTGCGGTCGACCGTCACGATCAACCCACGCCATACGAGCCGGTAGCCGGGATTCGAGAAGCAGCTGGACTGACCGAGAGTGCGGATGTTGCAACACCGCTGGCAGGTGGTGGGACGATGGTTCGGTTGCGTTGGTTTCAGTCATGAGATTTCCTCAGGATTCTACGTTGCACGACAGTCTACTATTATATAGACTGTGCTCATGCCCACTACTCCGACCAAATCAAAAGCTGAGATCGTTGACGTGGTGGTCGTTGGGGCTGGCATCTCGGGTCTTGCCGTCACCCGTGGTCTGCTCGGGGCGGGGAAGTCGGTTGCGACGGTCGAGCGGCGTGACCGCGTTGGCGGTCGCCTTCTGAGCCCAGAGCTGGACAGTGGCAACGGGCGGGTCGATCTTGGAGCCACATGGTTTTGGCCCGGCGAGCCTCGCGTGCTGGCGTTGACCGAAGAGCTCGATCTCAACATCCATCAGCAGCATCTGGATGGTGACGCCATCTACCACCAGCCCGCGGGCTCTCAACGCCTTGATGGCAACCCGATCGACGTGCACTCCTACCGATTCAGCGACGGAGCGCAGAGCCTGGCCGAAGCAGTTGCTGGTGTACTTCCCGAGGGGATTGTGCGGCTCAACGCCAGCGTGGAGAAGGTGCGGGGCGAGGGGCCGTTCGAGGTCGATGTCGTTGATCAGACCAACGGAGCTCGCACGCTCCTCACAGCAGACCACATCGTGTTGGCCCTTCCGCCAGCCTTGGCAGTCGCCAGCATTGCTTTCGAGCCTGCGTTACCCGAACGGCTACATGGTCTTGCGGCGATGACACCTGTGTGGATGGGGTCGACCATCAAGGTTGTCGCCCATTTCGAACGTGCCTTTTGGCGTGACGCCGGCCTGTCGGGAAGCGCCATCAGCCACATCGGACCCATGCGCGAGATTCACGACATGAGTGGCCCGGATGGTCATCCGGCGGCCCTGTTCGGCTTTGTTCCAAACGCCACCCCAGGTCCGGCACCGACCGAAGCTGATATCCGACACCAGCTCATTGAGTTGTTCGGTGCTGACGCAGCGAATCCATCTCAGATTCTCATCGCCGATTGGCGGGATGACCCGGCGACCTCGCCCGAAGGTGTGGAGGCGCTGCAGGCGTATCAGGCCTTTGGCCACGCCGCCTATCAACGTCCGGCGCTGGGCGGGCGGTTGCACTGGTCGTCCACAGAGACCGCCGTCATCTCGCCCGGTCACATCGAAGGAGCGTTGGCCTCCGCCGAGCGTGTCATCGCTGAAATCGTCAACTCCGACCTCGCCTCAACATCGCTGCAAGGATCTCCTCTATGACACTCCCAACTCTCACCGAGCTACTCAGCGAATATGACCGCTCGCTTGCGTATACCTCTGATCTCACGAACGGGCTCACCGCAGAAGAAATCGCCTGGCGACCTCACGCTGAGTCCTCCGCAATCGGCTGGCACCTTGGCCATCAGGCCGCCGTCGCTCACTACATGGTTCGCAACCTGACCGCAGCCGAGCCCAGCCCAGATGCCGAGCTCGATCAGCTGATGGACTCTGCAACTGCAGAATCGGATCGCGACGTTCCTGACGTCGACCGAGTTCTCGACTACCGAGGCGCCATCGCCGAGCGTGTTCATCACCTCATCGGGAACATCGACACCGGCAACGTTGGTGCGCCGACCCAGCTTCGAGTCATCGCCGGCACCTTGATGGTCGCGGTGATCAATCACGAGTACCAACACAGTAAGTGGATCGGCGAGGTTCGATCCGACCAACACGGAAAAGACCTTCCACCGGACCCGGTTTCCGCTTGTCTCTCGAACATCGACGGATACGTCGTTCTCGTTCCAAGCTGATCTCGCCGGGAACCGAGTACTTCTGGCCAAATCATCAGGCGTGGATGGGCGCAGTTTCACGAACGCAAGGTCGCGACCACTGAGTCTATGTATTACTAGATAGAGACAGAGCTGATGAGTTGTGCTGGCAGACCCCAAACAAACAACAACCCAAAGAAATGAGTTACCAACATGTCAGATTCAAAGCGTGTCCTCATCGTGATGTCTTCACACGACGAGCTCGGCCGGAGTGGCAAGAAAACCGGCACGTGGTTCGAAGAGGTTGCAACTCCGTACTACATGCTGCGCGAAGCCGGCCACGAGGTCGTCCTTGGTTCGCTCGACGGCGGCCACGCCCCGATTGACCTGCTCAGCATGCAGAGTCCCTTCACCACACCAAACACCGATCGGTTCGCCGAAGACCCCGTCGCCATGTTTGCGCTGGCCAACACCAACAAGCTCTCGAACATGAACGTTGCCGACTTCGACGGTCTCTTTGTCCCTGGCGGCTACGGCCTGCTTTGGGACTTGGCGAGTGACTCAAACACGATCGCCATGATTGAGCAGTTCTTCGCCGAGAAGAAGCCGATCGCAATGGTCTGCCATGGTCCCGCTGTGTTGCGAGATGCAAAGAAGGCCGACGGTTCGCCCCTGGTCGATGGCATCAACATCACCGGGTTCAAGAACGACGAAGACATCGAGCTCGATCTGTTGCGTCACCTCCTCTTTTCACTCGAGGACGACCTCCAGGCCCGCGGCGCGAAGTACAGCTCGTCTGACGCGAACTGGGAACCGCACGTCGTGGTCGACGGCAAGATGATCACAGGCCAGAACCCGGCAAGCGCTCCCGGAGTTGCCAAAGGCCTTGCTGAGGCACTCGTCTAGATCAACTCTCATCCGGTTGCCCTGGGTAGCCATCAACGCGACGCGGTGCCGCTCGGTGGCACCGTGCCGTTCGACGATGGCTACCCGGCAACAGCCTTCATTCACACGATCCAGAGAGGACCCAAAGCATGTCGCTCCTTCAACCCGTCGACTCACTCGTCATCGACGTCTTGGTCGACAACCGCTCCGACAGCTTGTCAAGTACCGCGTCAACCGTGACTGGTGAGTGGCAACGAGCGCACGAGGCTGGCCACGGTGAACTCAGTGGAGACGGACACTGTTGCGCCAACCATGGGTTGTCGCTCGTTCTTTCTGCGACTCGTAACGGCATCACGAAACGAATGCTCTTCGATGCCGGCCCGGCGAACGCCACGATCGACTACAACGCTGAGCGTCTCGAACTCGACCTCCCCAACATCGACGCGGCCATGCTCTCACACGGCCACTGGGACCATGCAGGAGGATTGCCGGCTGCCCTGGCCCAGATCGCAAGGTCTGCCGACACCGCGTTGCGCGGAGACAACGCAACGAGCAAGTTGGTCCCTCTCTACTGCCATCCCGACATGTGGAGACAGCGGGCGCTTCCATTGCCCAACGGCGAGCTCTTTCCCATCAAGGAAATTCCCAGTATCGAAGAACTCGAACAAGCAGGGGCCCACGTTCTCACCCCCGTCGAGCCGCAAACTGTGCTTGACGACATGTTCTATATCAGCGGCGAGATCGCCCGTGAGACGGCCTATGAACAAGGCTTTCCCGGTCATATGCGCCGCACGTTGGATGGTGAGGATTGGGAGCCTGATCCGCTCCTCATGGATGAACGATATGTCGCCGTCGATGTCGCAGGCCAAGGCCCGTATGTCTTCTCTGCCTGTTCCCACGCCGGGATCGTGAACGTGGCTCGGGATGCCGCAGTGCGGTTCGGTCAGCCGGCGTATGGCCTGTGCGGGGGGTTTCATCTCTCGGGCGGCAACGAACGAATCATCGATGACACGGTGGCCGATCTTGTTGCCTCCGACGTCGAACTTCTCCTACCGGGTCATTGCACAGGCTGGCGAGCGTTGGCGGCGCTCAGCAAGCACTACGACACGGAACGACTCACTCCGCTTGCCGTCGGGATGAGAATCGAGGTGGGCGCATCCGTCCTACCGTCGCCACGTCAGGCGTCATCGAAAGCAATTTGACCCAAACTCCATCCGATTGTTCCGCACGCGTTGACGGTGTCGTGCCTGCCTCGTAGGTTGTGCTGTGCTGTGAAGCCGGTCACATCGACTGAGTTCCATCGCCATGGGGGACAAGCAATGCCAGAAAACCAAGCTGCTGTCGACGGTCTCGCACCGACCGACGACGACAGCGTCGGAGAGCAGACCAGCAGTTCGTCGGCATCGACGCTGTTTCGGCGCATGCATCCGCTTGGTTGGGTCGCCCTCGGCTTCGGCGTTGCCGCCGTCATCATGACCTTGGCTGGCTCTCGGTTCTTGGTTGGCAACATGGCGTGGTGGCATTGGGCATTGGTTGCCATCACGATCGTGCTGTCGACACAAGCACCGGTGCTCAACGCGATTCGTGTCGCCATCGAAGCCCTCTCGTCGTTTGGCAAAAGTGTTGCCTGGATCTTGGCCTGGGTCGTCTTTGTGGTGCAGCTGTTCAACGTGATCACCCGCTACTCGAACAACTGGTTCGAGGCCGACATCTTGTTCGGCGAAGCGACGAGTCTTGCCTGGCAGAGCTTCGGCCTGTTGTTCCTCCTCGGTGTGGGTTACGCAGTGAAAGACGGCGTGAATCCTCGCATCGACTTCTGGTGGGCTGACTTCTCGAGTAGACGCAAGGCCTGGATCGACTTCATTTTCCATACGTTCTTGCTTGCCCCGTTCGTCGTGATGGCGCTGCGCCTCGTCATTCCCTTCGCCAAGACGTCCCTTGGGCAACGCCGGGACGGCACCTGGCCGAGTGGGATCCGAGTGTGGGAGACCTGGGAGCAGTCAGGAGATGCCGCGCAGCTTCCCGTCGGGCCGATTCAAGCCGCACTCGTCATTGGCTTCACGTTGTGGGGGCTGCAAGTGCTTGCCGAAATGATCAAGACCGGGTTCGTGCTGGCGGGTCGAGACGATCTTGGTGCCATCAAAGAAACCGACGCACCACTGAGGGTCGAGTAGCTCATGATGACCTTCGCGATTCTCGGCCTTGAAACCGGCGTCTTCTTGTCGCTGCTTATGTTCGTGATCTTCATGATCATGATCCTGACGGGCTACAACGTCGCCTTCTCGTTTGCATCCACCGCATTGCTGTTCGCCTTCGTGGGCGACCTCACCGACACCTTCCGGGTGGCCACCCTCGGCGGATTGCCCCTTCGATGGGCTTCCGCCCTCGAAAACCCCGAGTTGCTCGCTGTTCCGCTCTTCGTTTTGATGGGCGCCATTCTTGAGAGATCGGGTCTGGCGGAACGACTCCTCAACGCGTTCGGACTGCTGATGGGCTCGCTCCCCGGAGGCGTCGCCGCCGCCGTCATCGTGGTCGGCACCCTTCTCGCCGCGGCAACGGGCGTTGTGGCCGCCACCGTGATCGTGATGGGTTTGCTCTCGCTGCCTGCCATGGTGCGGCTCGGGTATGACCACAAGCTTGCAACCGGCGCCATCACAGCGTCCGGAACGCTGGCTCAGCTGTTACCTCCCAGCATCGTGTTGATCCTCCTGGCCCAGCAGCTTGGCGTTGGCATTCTCGGTCTGTTCGCCGGAGCGCTGATTCCCGGGCTTCTGCTGAGCGGGCTGTACATCGTCTACTCGCTTGGTATCAGCGCCCTCCGGCCCGGAGTCGGTCCGGTCATGCCGAAGGAAGAGCGACAGCTTTCCGGCAACCCGTCCACGAGAACCGCCCTGATCGTGGCCTCCGCCCTCGCCCTGATCGTCTTCCTGGTCATCACGCTGATCAGCCCTCGCACGGCTCTTATCGGCGCTGCGATCATGTTCGTGTTCGCCTTCTTGGTCGTGAACTTCGGCAAGATGCTGGCGGCCGAAGTCCTCGTGTCGATCGTGCCGGTCTTGGCGCTGATCGTCGGCGTCTTGGTATCGATCTTCCAGGGCGTTGCCACCCCATCTGAATCTGGCGCCGTCGGTGTGTTCGGCGCCCTGCTGCTTTCCATCTTCAACTGGCTGTTCGACAAGTTGTTGTTGGCGGACGGCGCCGAGCACATTCAGCCCGAGTGGCGACTCACCCGCACGGCTCTCAAAGAAGCTGGCACGTCCACCGCCAACATCACCATCTTGGTCATGACGCTGCTGTTCTCTTCGACGTTCTTCAGCCTGATGTTCTTCCAACTCGGCGGCTCGGATCAGACCTCTGACTGGCTCACGAGCATCAGTGGCAGCAAGGGCGTCTTCGTGCTCATTGCGATGGTGGCCGTGTTCCTGTTGGGCATCAACCTCGAGTTCCTCGAGATCACCTTCATCGTGGTGCCCATCTTCGTGCCTGCCATGGAGCGGCTTGGCTTCACGAACGTCGAGAAGATCTGGTTTGCCGTGCTCATGGCCGTGAACCTCAACATGGCGTTCATCTCGCCGCCGGTCGGGTTCTCGTTGTTCTACTTACAGAGCGTCGCGCCCCCAGAGGTGAAGACGGTCGACATCCACAAGGGTGCGATTCCATTCATGGTGCTGCAGGGCGTTGCCCTGGTGGTGTTGGGTTTGATCCCAGGCATTACCGAGTTCTCGTTCAATCTGTTCGCTCCGAGCTGATCGCAGCTCCAGATCGAGCCACTTGGCTCGTCACACACCTTCGCAAATGCGTAGTGTCAAACCATTCGACAAAGACAAGGGAGAACCAAGAATGACCGTCGAAGAAGAACAACTGGCAGAGGCCGCAGCAGTCGATCGACGATCGTTCCTCAGCAAGGCTGGACTCGGCGTCGCCGGGTTCGCAGCTGGGGCCACGTTGCTCGCCGCCTGTGGTGACTCAGGTGATGAGGAGGGTGGAACCGACACCGACGATGGTGGCGACGGATCATCCGACACCGACGACGGTGATGTCGTTGAGTTGACCCAAGACGCCGAACTCGAGTGGGAGATGGGCACGAGCTGGCCCACCGGTCTGGTCACACTTTTCGGAGCCGCCGAGCTCTTTGCATCAGAAGTTGGCCGCCTCACGGGTGGCAAGTTCAAGATCAACGCCCGCCCAGCAGGCGAGATCGTCGGTGGTCTCGAGGTGCTGCCCACCGTGCGCGATGGCGGCATGGAAATCGGCCACACCGCGTCGTACTACTACACCGGCCTCAGCCCAATCCAGCAGTTCGGCACCGCGGTGCCGTTCGGTCTCAACCAGCGTCAGCAGAACGCCTGGTTGTACGAAGGTGGCGGTGCGGAACTGCTCAACGAGTTCTACGCCGAGGAGCACGGGATCATCGCCTTCGCCGCCGGTGGAACCGGCTGCCAGATGGGTGGTTGGTTCACCAAAGAGATCAACACCGTTGCCGACCTTCAGGGCCTGAAGATGCGTATCCCCGGCCTTGCCGGCCAGGTACTCACCAACCTTGGCGGCGAACAGGTCAGCGTTGCTGGCGGCGAAATCCTGACCTCCATTGAGACCGGCGCCATCGACGCAGCCGAGTTCGTCGGCCCGACCGACGACCTCATCCTGGGTCTTGATCAGCTCGGTAGCGAGCTCTTCTACTACCACCCAGGTTGGTGGGAGCCGGGCACCGCACTCGAGGTGCAGATCCCGCTCGAACTGTGGAACGACCTCTCACCTGAGTTCCAGGCTGCCGTCGAGAACGCCGCGGCTCACGCCAACATGCGCACCATGGCGAAGTACGACGTGCTCAACCCGCAAGACCTTCAGACCGTGAAGGGCTTCGCCGAGATCCGTGAATTCTCTCCTGAACTCATGTCTGCATTCAAGGAAGAGACCGAGAACGTGCTCGACGGCATCGCCGCCGAAGATGAGCGCTTCGCCGCCATTCTCGGCCCATGGCGCGAGTTCCGTGACGGCATCTCGGAGTGGCACGGCCTCGCCGAGAAGTCGTACCTCAACCAGCAGACCGAGGTCTAGCCACCTCCTCGAGGCCCGCTGTCACCGACCCCAGGTCTCTTTCCCCGAACTGGAGGCCGTAGAGCACCGAAACGTGCCCTGCGGCCTCCAGAACCGGGTCCTTTAGAGATCGCGGAGCTGGTAGGAGATGTCTTCCATCGGGATCTCTGACACCTTGGGTGCGGTGTAGGTCGCTTCGCCGACGTGCCAGTTTGACGACACGATCGTGCCGCCGCTGGCCCGTTCCCATCGAACGTCACGTGGGAGTACCTTCACGAGATTCAGGGCCTTTTGCCTGATGCGACTGGCCCTCGCCACCACGATTCGCTGATCAGTGAGCCCGATCACTCGGTACTCAGTCGTGGCATTGACGGCGACCGCTGCACCGGCCACCCCAAGGGCGATACGCGCCGCCCATGTCTCGAAGCCGGCCAAGAATCCGACCACAATAAGAGCGCAAAACGCAGCGGCCGCGAAGGGCAACATGTGCCGGTGTCTGGCCCACACGTAGGCGGCTTGGCGAAGCTCTTCGGACTGACCGCCGGTCGCTTCGACGATCCGAACCATCGACTTCCAGAGAACGGCCCGGCGCATTCGTCGAGCCTAAGCCAGTGCCAGGGCTGGTCGGACCGATGAATGTCGGTCCCCAACACAGAATCGACGACAATACAGAATCACGACAACTACAGAATCACGACACTGCCTGACCGACGACAATGTCGTCTGACAGCGAACTCCAGACAAGACCTCTGGCTACACCGAACCCGATTCTCGACACCCGCCGGCTAGTCGGCCAAGGAGTCATGACATGCTCAACGAGCTGAAAAAGCGTCTGACGGGAAAGACCGATTCGAGCGGAGATGCGTTTGTCGACGCCCTCCGGGAGGCCATCTCGCCAGAACGAGTCAAGTTCGATGGAGCTCACCGGGCGTTACACGGCCACGACGCATCAGTGTTCGACGGAGGGAACTCGGGCCCCGTCGTGTATCCGGAGACCACCGCTGAGGTGCAGGCCGTTGTGCGGTTGGCCAACGATCACGGCCGCAATGTCGTTCCTCGAGGTGCCGGCACCGGCTTGGCTGGTGGCGCGATTCCCCTCGGTGCTCCGGTGGTGGTTGCGGTGACGCGGATGAACAAGATCCTGGAGGTGGACGTCGACAACATGATCGCCTGGGTCGAGCCGGGCGTGGTCAATCTTGATCTGTCGAACACGCTGCGACCTCATGGATTTCACTTCGCTCCCGACCCATCGAGCCAGCAGGCGTGCACGATCGGCGGCAACGTCGCCAACAACTCTGGTGGCCCGCATTGTCTGGCTTACGGCGTCACGAACGCTCATGTTGTTGCTCTCGAGGTGGTGTTGCCATCGGGCGAAGTAGCGATGCTGGGCGGCCTCGATGCCGAACCGCAAGGTCTTGATCTTCGCGGCGTGTTCGTTGGCAGCGAGGGAACGCTTGGCATCACGACCCGGATCGCCGTTCGCCTCACCAAAAACCGACCCGAAGTTCGAACCCTGCTGCTGTCGTTCGATTCGGTGACCGATGCCGCCAACACCGTCAGCGGCGTGATCGCTGGTGGCATCGTGCCTGCGGCAATGGAGGTGATGGATCAACGCATCACCGAGGCCGTTGAGAACTACGTCGGTGCCGGTTACCCGCTCGACGCCGCCGCTGTGCTTTTGGCCGAAGTCGATGGTCTCGACGCTGGTGTCGACATTGATGCTGACCGCATCGCCCAAATCGGGCGAGACAACAACGCCACCGCGGTTCGTCTCGCTGAGACCGACCACGAGCGTGCCTTGCTCTGGAAGGGTCGCAAGACAGCATTTGGTGCGATCGCTCAGATCGCTCCCGATTACTACCTGCACGACACCGTGGTGCCTCGTTCCGCGCTCGCAGGGGTGCTCGAGGAGGTCTATGCGATCGCAAAGCGCCACGACGTGTTGGTGATGAACGTCTTTCATGCCGGCGATGGCAACCTGCACCCGCTCTTGATCTTTGATGCTCGCGAAGAGGGTGTTCTCGATCGAGTCCATGCTGCCGGTGGCGAGATCATCACCGCATCGCTCGACGCCGGTGGCGTGCTCTCGGGGGAACACGGCATCGGCGTCGAAAAGCAGAAGTACATGGATCGCATGTTCTCTGGCGACGATCTCGACCATCAGAATCGGTTGCGGCAAGGGTTCGATCCCTTTTGTCGGACCAATCCGGGCAAAGTCATCCCCTCTGGCCACAGCTGCGCCGACATTCAGAGCCTCCGCAACGTTCCCGACAAGGTGTGGGGCTGATGGTCGCGTCGCCCCTCTTGGTGTCTGACGACCCCGTTCTGGCCGCGTTTGCCGATGAAGTCGGCGACACCGGGCCGGTGTCGGTTGCGGGCTCTCGCACGCGGTGGTCACTCGGTGGCGAGCTGGCCGACGACACTCGAATTGTTACGGCGCCCACTGGCATCGTGAAGTACCAGCCAGAAGAGATGACCGTGCAAGTGCGAGCCGGCACGACCGTTGCCGAGCTCCATGAGACGCTCATGGCTGCGGGCCAACGCACCGGACTTCCCGAGCGAGGAGGCACCGTTGGGGGCGCGCTCATGGCAGGCGAGAACGATCTTCGAGCCCTCGGCCGTGGCCGTCTACGAGAGGCGCTTCTTCAGGTTCGGTACGTGTCGGCCGAGGGTCGCATCATCAACAGTGGCGGTCCCACGGTGAAGAACGTCTCGGGCTTCGACCTTCCCCGCCTGATCGTTGGGTCGCTCGGCACGCTCGGATTGGTCGCCGAAGTCATCTTGCGCACCAATCCGATCCCTGCTGTTTCACGTTGGTATCGAAGTAACGACGCCTCACCTGCCGATGTCGTCGAGGCTGTGCTTGCACCAAGCGCGGTGCTGTTCGACGGGACGTCGACGTGGGTCGAGCTCGAAGGTCATGCGCCTGACGTCGATGCTGAACTGACTCGACTGCAAGCGATCGGGTCGTTCGAGGCTGTTTCCGGCATCCCCGAACTGCCGCCCCATCGCTGGTCGTTCACGCCTGCTGAAGCCCTCGCCATCGACCCAGCGATCACTGGTAGTTACGTCTCGGTAGTGGGGTTGGGCCTGGTGTTTGCCTCGCAAACCCAACCGAATCGGACGGTGACGGGAGCGGTGCAGGAAGTTCACGAGCGGGTCAAGGCCAACTTCGATCCGACCGGTCGGCTCAACCCCGGCCGGAACCCGGCCAACAAGTAGGAGGCACCGTATGGACCTCAAGCTCGACGACGACATGCTCAATCAGTGCGTGCAGTGTGGATTGTGCCTGCCGCATTGCCCGACGTTCCGAGTCACCGGCGACGAGACGATGTCGCCGAGAGGCCGCATCAAACTGATGCGTGAGGTGCAACTCGCAGATGCCCCGGTCACCGATGAGGTGCTCGACGCGTTCTCATCGTGCGTGCAGTGCCGAGGGTGCGAGCCGGCCTGCCCGAGCGGTGTCGAGTATGGGCACTTGATGGAGCGAACGCGAGAGACCCTTGCCGACGAGGGCATGATGACGCCCGCCTGGCAACGACTTGCGTTGAAGCCTCTCGCCAACCCGACGTTGCTGCATGCTGGATCCAAGGTGCTCGCCGTCGCCCAGCGACTGAAGCTGGTTCCCGGCCGGCTCGGCATCTCAGAACAGCTGCCGATGCGGCAGGCTCCGCTCGAGACATCTGGCGACGATGTTTTTCTCTTCACCGGCTGTGTGATGGATGCGTGGCAGCGTGATGTTCACGCCGCCGGCCAACGTGTGTTGGAGGCAGCCGGGTTTGGCGTCACACCCACCAACGAGCTGGCCCCGTGCTGCGGGGCATTGCAAGCCCACGCTGGTCTCACCGGCGAAACTCGTTCGCTGGCTGAAACAATGATGGCCAACCTCGACGCCGGGAGTGGTGCAGAGCCCCGCCCGATCATCGTCGACTCTGCCGGGTGCGGTGCGGCGATGAAGGACTACGGGCACTTGCTCGACACACCCGAGGCCGTTGCCTTCTCGGCCCGTGTCTTCGACATCCAGGAGTTCCTGGCCCTCCATCTCAACCGCTTACCGACGGCCGCTCCCATCGATTTGCGGGTGGCAGTGCAAGATCCATGCCATCTTCGTCATGTGCAACGGGTCCACGACGCGACCCGAACCGTGCTTCGCCCCTACGTGCGTGAGCTCGTCGAACTCGATGATGAGGGACTCTGCTGCGGTGCTGGTGGGGCGTACTCAGTACTCGAACCCGAGTTGGCCGGCCAGATCAGGGAGCGCAAGCTCGGGTCGATTGAACGTGCCGCTCCGGATGTTGTGGCGTCGGCGAACCCTGGGTGTTCGATGCACCTCGGGTCTGCGGGCGCCAACACACGTCACCCGATGCAGCTGATTGACGACGCGCTGAATCAGTAAGGCGCTGAATCAGTAAGGCGCCGAATCAGTAAGGCGCTGAGCCACAGGGGCCTTAGCCGTCGAGCGCGGTGGCGAACTCGCGGCCGAAGTGGCGCTCGTTGATGTCATCGAGTGCGCCGCTGGTCGCCATTTCGATAAGGGCCAGGTTGACTGGATCGACCAGATCCGATTCGAGGGCAAACGCGAAACCGAGCTGACTGGGTGCAAGCCCAGCGTCAACAGCCGAGAGCCGCCCCTCGTGTTTGGCGAGGTAGCCGAGCGCTGCGGCATCGTCGATGAGCACTGCGTCGACATCGCCGTCGATCAGGGCATACATGGCGAAGCCAAACCGATCGAACCCCCAGATGCGCTCGTCGCCCCCCAGAAGTTCTACGCCGATATCGAAGTTCGTCGTGCCCGACTGGGTGCCGACCGTTGCGTTGCTGTCGATGATGTCGGCCGCCTGCGCGAAGCGTGTGTCGTCGGCCCGGACGATGAATGTCTGGCGCACGGTGAGATACGGATCGGAGAATTCGACGAGTAGTTGTCGGGCCTCGGTGATCGCGATGCCGTTGGCAACAACATCGACGTCACCTCGAACGAGCTGCTCGCTCACTCCTGATCGGGCGACAGACACAAACTTGGGAAAGCAGTTGAGAAGCCGACAGAGCTCGTTCCAGACGTCTCGATCCCAGCCTTGAGGCTCTGATTCGTCGTCGGGCACGAAGCTGAACGGCAGATAAGCGTTCTCGGAACCGATGAGGACGGGACGGCCTTCGAGATCAGGCAGCGCACTCTCTGGTCTCACGGTGACCGACTCGGTGTCGGGGCTCGAGTCCTCACCGAGCGAGCTGTTGTTGCTACAGGCCGCACCAACCAAGACGAGCGCGACAACCAGTGTCGAGATCGCTCCTCTCGCGCGCCGTGGGTCACTCATGCCCTGACCCTACTGGGGCGCCGATGTTGGATTACTGGGAACTCCTGTTGCGTGGCCTAACGTTGTGAGGGCATGAAGAATGGTGTGAAAACTGCGGTTCTGCTCGCCGGCATGGCTGGATTGGTGATGTTGGCCGGTCAGGTCTTGGGCGGTAGCTCCGGCTTGACGATTGCCTTTGTCCTTGCCCTGGTGATGGTCGGGGGGTCGTACTGGTTCAGTGCCACGCTGGCGATTCGTTCGGCTCGAGCAGTCGAGGTGACGCCTCAACAGGTGCCCGAGTACTTCCAGATCATGAACGAGCTCACCCAACTCGCCGACATGCCCATGCCACGGCTGTACGTGTCTCCTGAGCAGCAGCCGAATGCGTTTGCGACCGGCCGCAACCCGTCGAACGCTGCGATCTGCGTCACCGAAGGTCTGTTGCGCACGCTGTCGTGGGCGGAGATACGTGGGGTTTTGGCCCACGAACTCGCACACGTGCAGAGCAGAGACATTCTCACGGGTTCGGTTGCCGCCGCGATTGCGACCGGGATCAGCTACGCAGCCAACATGATGTTGTGGAGCGGTGCTCTTGGTGGGCGCCGTCGCGACAGCAACGATGGCAACCCGATCATCGCGATTGCTTTCGCCCTACTCGCTCCGATGGCTGCGGGACTGCTGCAGATGGCCATTAGCCGCAGCCGAGAGTTCGAGGCCGACCGCGATGCTGCCCGAATGATTGGCGATGGCGAACCGCTCGCCCGAGCGCTCGAACAACTGCATGGTTACTCGATGCGGGTGCAGTCCAACGTGGCGCCTCCGCAGGCGAGTCACTACATCGTGAATCCGCTCAACAATCGCCAGGTCGCCTTCTCGAACATGTTCGCAACGCACCCACAGGTGGAGGAGCGGGTTCGCCGGCTTCGGTCTGGTGAGTGGCGCTGACTGTCAACGTGAAGTGAGCGCTTTGCGTTGCTCACGAGTTGCTGTCTCGAAGTCGACGGGCGGCCCGAGAAGGTAGCCCTGCAATGAGTCGACACCGAGCTCGCACAGAAGGTCGCGTTGATCAGTCGTCTCGATTCCTTCGACAGTGATCTCCATCCCGAGGAGGTGGCCGGTCTCGGTGATGAGGCGGACCAGCGACAGGTCGTCTGGGTTGTCGAGTCCTTGGGTGAAGCTGCGGTCAATCTTGAGAACATCGGCGGGCAGGTTCCGCAGGTGGCTCAGCGATGTGTAGCCGGTGCCAAAGTCGTCGATCGCAATCTGGACGCCCAGCTCGCGCAGTGATCGGAGTGTGGATGCGGCTGTCTCGATGTCCTCGAGCAGTGCACTCTCTGTGATCTCGATGGAGAGTCGCGATGGCGCAACGTTCCAGTAGTTGAGCATTGCGACGACCTCGTGATCGAGCGTGCCTCGGCTGAGGTGCCGGCCGGAAATATTCACGGCTACGACGGTGTCTTCCAAGCCCGGGCGGCGAGCGAGTTCAGCCAAGTGACGGATCCCCTGATTGATGACCCATCCGTCGATGTCCAGAATGAGATCGGACCGCTCGGCGAACGGTATGAACGAGTCCGGCGCAACGTTGCCTACGCCTGGTCGATTCCAGCGAAGGAGCGCTTCGAACTTAGCGATGCGGAAGTCATAGGTATTCCGGATCGGCTGAAAAGCCAGGGTGAACTCGCCGCGATCCAGTCCACCGGTGATGGCTCGTTCGAGGTCAGCCTCCCGCTGAAGGCGCTGCCGAAGTGCGTCGTCGAAGCAATAGGTCTGACTGCGTCCTCGCTTCTTCGCCTCGAAGAGGGCATGGTCGGCTTCGCGAATGACGGCGTCAGCCTCGGCCTTACCGTCTGTGACCGCGACGCCGACGGACAAGCTTGGGTGCAGCGTGATGCCGCGGTACTGAAACGGGGCGCTTGCGGCTTGGCGGACTCGCTCGGCGAAGGCTCGACCTTCGCCGATCGATGTAACCGGCTCGGCAACAATCAGGAATTCGTCTCCACCGAGTCGTCCAACACGATCTTGAGCTCGGCAACTGGCCGCGAGGTGCTGGGCGACCCGGATCAGGAGTCGATCGCCTGCTTCGTGCCCGTGTATGTCGTTGATGCGCTTGAAGCCATCGAGGTCGATGTACAGAACGGCAAGCTGCGTACCGGCGCTCTCTGATCGCAACAGGGCGTTCTCCAGAGCGCGGATCGATGCTCCTCTGTTGAGAATGCCGGTCAGACCGTCGTGGGCTGCCTCACGAGAGAGGCGTTGCCGAAATTCTTCTCGTTCGGTCATTGAGTCTTTGAGTCGGCGGACTGCGGCATCCAACGATTGCCCAAGTTGCCCGGATGCGACCTCGGAGAACGATTCGTCCTCGAGTCGACCGTCAGCAAGGGCGTGAGCCTGAGCTTCGGCTCGCTGCAGGTTTTCTGCCGCATCGTTGAGGGTCAACGCTGCAGCGTGGATCTCCAGGGGCCCCGAAGGTTCGAGCTGTGGCTGGATGTCACCGCGGCCAATCGACTCCGCGGCCGCACCGAGGCGGCGCATCGGCACAACGATGGCTCGGGTCACCGCAACTACGGCGAGAATGGTTGCGACCACAATCACGAGCGTGATCGTGCCGATCGTTCGTGACTGGCTCTGCGCAAGATTTCTCGTGTGATCGAGTTCGCTCTCGAAGTTGTCTGCAGCCATTTCAACCAGCCCGAGGTGAGAGTCCGCGGCCTGCGTCGACGATGTGAATGTGTTCGCAAGCTCGACCAGACTGGTGGGGTCGGACATCGACGGTGAGCCGGACATTGACTCGAAGTCGGAGATGGCCTGGGTGGCGCTTGTCAGAAATTCGGAGACGTTCTGGTCTGTTTTCAGGGCATCGAGCACACGCCGCATGTCGTCACCCGGCTCTACCTTCGTGTCGAGTTCCATGGCCACACGCTCGTAATTGGCCAGTGCGCCAGCGGTCTGTGAAAACGCCTCGCTTGCGTCACCGTCGTTGACGATGCTCTGGTAGAGGAACGCAGCTTGTGCGGCGGTGAAGGCGGATCGCAGCTGGTTGCTTGTTCCCATCACGTCGGCCCGTCGGGCGAGCTCCTGGCCATCGGGGAGCCCCGCTGAGTTGATCTTGAGATCAAAGGTTGCTTCGCGAATTCGGTGGGGGAGTTGTTCGACCGAGGCGAGTGCCAACGCCGACTGTGAGTCGGTTCGATGGTCTGGGTTCGCCCGGGCGGACTCGACCGCAGCTGTGAGGTCCGGATCGCCGTAGTCGGCCAAGAGTTGGTCTACCTCGGTCCTGGCCGTTGGCAGCTCGACGTCGAGATCGAGTCCAATGAGATCCGTCAGGACATCTCTGGGGATGCCAAGCTCATCCACCCTGACACTCGCTTCGGTCCAATAGATTTCGCTGCCGACGGCAGTTTCGATAGCGATCAGATAGCGAAGGTCGGTTGCCGCCGTCTCGATCGCACTGAGTTCTTGCTGCCCATCTGCTACTGCCTCGATTTGACGCCCGGCGAAGAGGGCGAGCCCGAGCAGCGGCAGAGCAGCGAGGAGCGCCAGCATGGCGCCGATGCGAACTCGGGGTTTGCTGCGAACGGAGGTGGACACATTGGTGAATCGGCTCGCAGCCTGTTGAACTTGACGGTCTGTGTGTCTTCGCTCAACGAACGTTTGCCGGAAATGGGCCATGGGGCCTATTGCGCTCTGCCGGATAACTTGAAGCCATGACTCAAGGGGGATCACCCCAAGGCGCCACGCCACCTGCGGCCGGCAAACGGGCCCCCGCTTTCTATCTTGCGGATCAGAACGGGCAGAAGCAGCGATTGTCTTCGTTCAAGGGCTTCAAGGTGTTGGTTTTCTTCTACCCGAAGGCCGATACCCCCGGTTGTACAACCCAGGCCTGTGGATTGCGGGACATCGCTGGTGAGGTGGGTGGCACCGTCATCCTCGGCATCAGTCCGGATGAGCCAGCAAAGCTTGCGAAGTTCGACGCCAAGTACGAGCTCGGCTTCACGCTATTGAGCGACCCCGAACACAAGACGGCAGAGAAGTACGGCGTCTGGGTCGAGAAGAACATGTATGGCCGCAAGTACATGGGTGTCCAGCGATCGGCGTTCCTCATCAACGAGAAGGGCACGGTCGCCGCATCGTGGCCCAAGATCAGTCCGAAGGACACTCCAACCAAGCTGCTCGCTGCACTCGAGTCGATCTGATCTCATGAGTTCTCGCTCTGCGACAGCCATGGTGTTTGTGACCTCGGCGCTTGTTCTCGTGCTCGAGATTCTGGCGGGACGACTCGTCGCTCCATTCGTCGGCGTTTCGCTCGAAGCCTTCACCGGCATCATCGGCACGGTGCTTGCAGGCATCGCCGCCGGTTCTGCCGTGGGTGGCCGGCTGGCCGACTCGCGAGACCCGCGCACTCTGCTGGGCCCAACGTTGGTGCTCGGTGGAGTGCTCACGTGGCTGTCGGTTCCGATTGTTGGGTTGATGGGGCCGCTCGTCGGATCATCCCCGCCTGAGATCGTGTTGCTGACCTTCATGGCGTTTGTCGCCCCAGCGGCGGTGCTCAGTGCCATCAGCCCGATGGTTGCGAAGCTCACGCTCGAATCGCTCGAAGACACAGGCGCTGTGGTCGGCGGCCTCTCGGCCGCTGGCACATTCGGGGCTCTGGTCGGCACCTTTCTCACTGGGTTCGTGCTGGTCTCGGTGGTGCCAGTTCGCTTGCTCATCTTTATCATCGGCGCCCTGCTCGTCGTCGCCGGCCTCGTGATCTGGTGGAAGATGGCGAAGGGCAAGGCCTCCGCTGGTGGCGCGGCGGGAATCGCCTTCAGCGCCATTGCGGTGTTGGGCATTCCGTCAGCATGCGACTACGAGACTGACTACTTCTGTGCCCGAGTCGAAGTCGACCAAGAGCGTCCATCTGGTCGAAGCCTCTTTCTCGATCATCTTCGACATGCATACGTCGATCTCGAAGATCCGACGTATCTCGACTTCCGTTACATGCGCTTGCTCGCCGATGTCGCCGATGCCCAGCCTGATGGAGCCCTCGACGTTCTCTACATCGGAGGTGGCGGATTTTCGCTTCCCCGTTGGATGACCGAGACCCGTCCAGGTTCGACAAATCTGGTGCTCGAGATCGATGACTCGCTTGTCGAGATTGCCGAGGCCGAGCTGGGCCTCACCGAAGCCGATGGTGTGAATGTCATCGTCGGTGATGCCCGATTGGAGCTCGCCGATCTGCCAACCGATGGGTACGACCTGATCGTCGGCGACGCCTTTGCCAGCGACTCGGTCCCATGGCATCTCACCACCGTCGAGGTCGTCGCCGAACTCGATCGGATCTTGCGGCCGGGCGGCACCTACGCCATGAACGTGATCGATGGCGGCTCAAACGGGTATGCACGAGCCCAACTGACAACGCTCGGCGAACATTTTGACCACCTCGCAGTGATCGTGCCTGGCGACGGCGTGCCACCACGGCGTCGATTCAATCTGATTCTCATCGCCTCCAGCGCCCCGTTGCCTGCGATCGAGGTCGATCCGCTCGATGGCGAGCTGGTCGTTGCTCCCGACGTCATCGATTTCATCGGCGACTCTCAGGTGCTTCGTGACGACTTCGCTCCGGTGGATCAACTCTCCGAGTGATGTGGCGTCCGGCCCACAAAAAGATCGGCTTCTTCGCTGTGCTTGTGGTCACCTCCGTTGCCTGCACCGAGGTCAGCCCTAACGGCTGTCCCGTGACGGATGTCGACTCGATGCGGTTTGAGGCCCCCGAGGGCTATCCGGCATCGCCCGGCGACCCCGACAGTGCGTGGTTCGGCACCGACGAACTGTGGACCGTGCTGCCAACCGACGGCACCTACGAACTACGCAAGAGCGTGTGGTGGAGCGTCAACTTCCAGGGTGGTGAGCTCGAGCCGATGCCCGAGATCAGCGTCACCTACGAGCGGCTCAACTCCCATGCTGACCCGGTTGCGTTTGCTGTCCCCGGCACCCACGGAACGACTGAGGCCGACGGTGAGTTCATGATCAACGGCGACGACCAGCAAGCGCCAGGATGCTGGCGCGTGACGGCGGAGTATCGAGACGTTTCGTTGAGCTACACCTACGAAACGGGACTGGGCTAGCGGGGCTGATCTGCAGGGCCGGTCTAGGAGACCTAGTTGCCGGTCCAGAGTTCGGTGTCGGGCTGGAACTGCGACCACGCAAACCAGAACGCCTGATGGGCACCAACATCGTTGCCGTCGGTGTCGATGGCTCGCACACCGCCGCCATCGAGCTCGAGGACAATGCCGTCGACTTCGACTGATTCGCCAGCTTCGAGTGCCTCGATCGCGGCAGACACCTGGAAGGCCAAGGGTGCGCCCGAGGCGCCGGTGACGCCGATGACGTCTTCTTGCACGGGCAGACGGTCGTCGACGCTGCCGATCGGGAAGATCGGACCGTTGGCGTCGCGAGTATTGCGGAGGTCGGAGTCGGGCCGGCCGAGGGCGACGCTCTCCTCAAGGACCGTCGTGTCTGGGTGGGCCTCTTTCCATTCACCCCACGTGGTCGTGACGATGCCGGCTTGGGGCAGAACGATTCCCTGTTCTGCGAGCGGTCCACTGACGGCGATACCGAGGAAGGTGTCGAAGACCGAGAACGTGTTGACGTCGAACATCACCTTGTTCGACCGGATCAGTAGGCCCGAGGTGCGAAGCACCGGGCGCTCGACGCCGTCGGGTACTTCGTCGGTGAAGTAGACCTGGGCCGACCCACACAGCGTGCAGTACGGGATGCCGATGTCTCGCCCGCCGAGCGTGTCGTTGACCATCTCCCGCACTTCCATCGTCGAGCGGGGGTACGCCCGGGCTTCGCCGTTGATCACCACACCGAAGACGACGGCGTCGTCGGCGAGATAGGTGGCTCCGTCTGCGTCGGTGACCGGCGGGTCGTCAGCCGCCGGGATGCAGTTGCACGGATCGTCGGTTCGGCCAAAAGGACGATCGTCGATGCCGACCCCGCCCCACGAAAGATGGCGCCAGTCGATGTCAGCCTCTTCGACGAAGAATGCATCCCATTGCGGTACGACGAGCTCGTAGACGTTCTGCTTGTACCGGAGGTAGTCGGGCGGCGGCGGAACATCCCACGCGATGAGGTGGCTGGTGATGTAGTCCCACGGTTGGAACGGCACCGGCTCGATGCCCATCACATTGGCCGATGCGTTCAGCAGGGCATCGGACACCTGTGGGTCTTGGGCGATACGAAGCAGGTCGCTCAGCCACCAAGCGACCCGCGGATCGTCGGAGTTGCCGAGATCGGAGATGGCAAGCAGCGACTGTGCGTCGAACTGGCCGTCGATGAACCGCTGACCGAGCAGAATCTCCGCTGAGTTGGCCGAGAGTTCGCTCAGCGGCCCATCGGGAATGGGAGGTGGTTCCCCGAAGTCGGTGGTCTGAGTCGCGCCGTTCGGGTCGGAGAAAACTTCCGGTTCGTCGTCATCCTCGGCGCCGCCAGCGTCTTCACCCTCAGCCGGCTCATTGTCACCGTCTTCCATTGCATCTTCGGAGCTCTCGTCGGATGACGTCTCGTCGTTGCTTTGGTCGTCCTCTTCGGCGACATCATCTGCCGCCTCCCGGGTTTCCGCCGAACAGGCACTAGCAACGAGGGCGGTAGCAAGGCCAAGGGCAACAAGTCGAACGCGCATGGTTCAGTCAACACCTTTGGCGGCGCGTCCATTCTGCTGAGATCTAAACATCCCGAAAACACTGGCCTGACGGGCGCGCGATGTGGAGGTGTTGGCCACTACTGCCGGGTCCACCTGGGTTTACGAATCGTGAGAGGCGCCTGTTGCTGCGTTGAACTCGTCGATCATCGTGTCCCACTGGTCAACCAGTGGCCGGAGGCCATTCCAGAAGTCCTGGCTGCGGCGTCGCTCGAAGTCAGGGATGTCGATGCCCTGCTGTTCAACCCAGGTGAAGTAGCCGAGGTTGAATACTCGATTGCGCTCAACCTCGCCCATCTCCATTGCGTGGGTGATGTCGACGTCGGCCAGGTGCTCGTCGAACACTGCCGTTGCGGCCGCCTCGTCGAAGCCGCCCGCGAAGTGTGTCGACATGATGCGTTCGCGGTCGGAGTTGTAGAGGTCAGAACCGTCGGTGGCCACCGACATGACAACGTCGTCAGCTCCGAGACCCCACACCTTGGCTGCATTGATGGCGGCGAGCGTGTTGCAGATCGAGGAGTAGCCGAAATCGACCAGCATCGATGACAGTGCGGGGTCGATGCCTCGTTCGGCAAGCACCTGAGAGCCAGCCGGCGTGTTGAACAGCACGTCGAGTTTGTTGGTGGCATCGTCGCTGATAGCGACCGCGAGATCGGTGTTGGTGACGTTGTGGATCAGCGGGATGTGCTTGTCGCCGATGCCTTGGATGTTGTGGTCGCCGAAGCCGTTGTAGAGCATCGTCGGGCACTCAAGGGCCTCGACGGCAACGATCTTCGAACCGTGCTGATCCTTGAGGTAGTCGCCAGCTCCCAATGTGCCCGCCGAACCAGATGCCGACACGTAGGCAGCGAGATTGCCTGGTCGATCGGCGGTGACATGTTCGAAGACCTTTTCGAGTGACGGTCCGGTGACCGCGTAATGCCCGAGGTGGTTAGAGAACTCGCTGAACTGATTGAGGATCACGTTGGTCGGGTCGAGCGACAGTTCGTTGCAGGCGTCATAGATCTCTTTGACGTTGCTCTCGGTTCCGAAGGTCTTGATGACGTCTTCTTGGGGGTTTGTGGTCCACCGTTCGAGCCACTCGAACCGTTCACGGCTCATGCCCTCTGGAAGAATCGCCACTCCTCGACACCCCATGATCTTCGAGATGGCGATGCCACCGCGGGCGTAGTTTCCCGTTGAGGGCCAGATGGCGCGATTGAGCGTTGGGTCGAAGCGACCGGTGACCAACCGGGCGACCAGACACGAATAGGCAGCGAGCACCTTGTGGGCCCGAATCATCGGGAAACGGTTGCCGAAGGCCAAAACGATGCGGGCATCGACACCGGTGAGCTCGGATGGCAGTTCGATGTGGGTCGGCACATCCACCAGGCCGGGAAAGTTGTCGCCCGGGGCGTCGGCATGCTCGTTGTACCAGTGCACTCGGAACAGGTTGCGCGGATCGGCGGCGTCTTTCTCGACCGACCCCAGTTGCTCCTGGATGCTGGCGGGGATCGTGGCTGGTTCTCGCAGCTGCGCAAAGGTGGGCAGCACGATGTTGTTCTCACGGAAGCGGGTGACCGCGTTGTCATATGACTGGCGCCCATCTGCTGCGAAGTCGCCAAAGATGGCGAGGCTCTCGGGAGATGCGGTGTCGTTGTTGCTCATGTTGACTCTCTTGCTCGTTGGCTCACCAGGGGAAGGTGACCTGTGTCGATGTGGCTGTGCGTTGGTGAGGGTGCGCTCGGGGAACGGTCAGCTCCAGGCTGATGCTCGCTCCCGGTTCTTCTCGTTGACGAGTGGAAGTTCTGTGCGCCATTCACCGTCGCGAGCCTGCATGGCGGCGGCGACCGCACCGGCGGTCGGGACAAGACCGATCTCGCCGACACCCTTGATGCCGTATGGCGAATTCGGCTCTGGTGACTCGACGAGAATTACGTCAACGTCTGGCATGTCCTTTGGACGGATGATGTCGAGACTGCGGAGCGTGTCGTTGAGCGGTTTGCCGTCGGGATCACAGGGGAAGCCTTCGCTCATGGCGTAGCCAAGGCCCATGTGGACGGCGCCTTCGACTTGGCCTTCACACAGCAACGGGTTGACCGCCTTGCCCACATCGTGAGCGGCCACGACTTTGTCGATGTCGCCGGTCTCCGGATCCATGACGATCATCTGGGCGGCGTAGCCAAAGGTCGAGTGGATGATGGGGTTCTCGAGCCCTTCGGTGAGCGAGTTGGTCCAGTCGACGCGGTACTCACCCTCGTAATCGATTCCGATCTTGCAGCCGTCGGCTACCGCCTTGCGGCAGGCATCAGCCACTGAGCCTGCGCCCATCAGGGTGCCCCTACTGCCAGTGGTTTGGCCAGCCCCCAGCTCACGGGTTGAATCGACGATCACTTCGATCTGTTCGGCGCTCACGCCGAGCTCTTCGACCGCAACCTGGAGGGCGACGGTGTGAATGCCCTGACCCATTTCGGTCCAGCAGTGCCGCACTTCGATCTTGCCGTCTGGCCGGAAGTGCACGACCGCCTTTGCAATCTCCTTGAAGCCGTTGCCGAGGCCAGAATTCTTCAGTCCCAGACCGAGGCCGACGGCTCTCCCTGCAGCAACCGCCTCGTCGTATGCCGGCTTCACTGCGTCGAGGCAGGCTCGGGCACCGAGACACCCGTCGTCCATGATCTGACCCGGACCCCATACAACCCCGGGTGAGATGACGTTGCGGCTCCGCATCTCCCAACCGCTGATGCCGACGGCGGCTGCGAGGCGGTCCATGACGCCTTCCATTGCGAACTGGGCCTGGTTGGCGCCGAAGCCGCGGAAGGCACCGCACACTGAGTTGTTGGTACGAGCGGCGATGGCCTCGACGTCGATGTTGGGGCACACGTAGGGGCCGGAGGCGTGGCCGGCGGCTCGCTCGAGCACCTTCATGCCGACCGATGCGTATGGGCCCGAGTCGCCGAGCATCCGTACCCGCAATGCCACGAGCGCGCCCTCGGCATCGCAGCCTGCCTCATAGGTCATGCGGATGGGGTGTCGTTTCGTGTGAACAAGGAACGACTCTTCGCGGGAGAATGTCGTTTTCACTGGCCGGCCGAGCAGCCACGATGCCAGAGCGGTCTGGCCCTGGTTCGACATGTCTTCTTTGCCACCGAATGCGCCACCGTTGCTGACGAGTTCGGTCACGATCGTTTCGGGGTCGACCGCCAGGATGCGGGCAATGTCATTGCGATCGTCCCAGATGCCTTGGCCGCCCGAGTAGACCATCAGTCGGTTGAAATCGACGGCGTCGCCCGCCGTGTCGCCGTTGGTCAGGGGAAGGGCCTCACCGGCTGGCACCGGCACCGCGAGGGTTGATTCCGGCTCGACAAATGCGTGGTCGATGCGCTGGGTCTGGAACGTTTCGGTCACGACGTGGGCGGCACCGGCAAGGGCTGCGTCGATGTCGCCTCGGTTGTAGGTGCTGGTCGACAGAACGTTGCCGTCGAGTTCCCACACCGCGTTCTCTGAGCTGGCGATCGCCTCGGCCGGGTTGGTCATTGGCGGGTGTACGTCGTAGGTGACGTCAACGAGCTGGGCGGCCTTGCGAGCGGTCGGTCGATCCTCGGCTACCACCATGGCCAAGACATCGCCCATGTAGCTCGTTCGTCCGCCGACGGGGATGAAGATCGGCCAGTCCTTGTGACTCAGCCCAGAGCGCAACTCGCCTGGCACATCGGCGCCGGTGAACACAGCGACCACGCCGGGAACGGCCTCGGCCGCCGTGGTATCGATGGCGGTGATGTCGGCTCGAGCGTGATCGGTCAGCTTGAAGGCACCGTGGGCCAGGTTGGCGGGAACCATGTCGTCGATGAAGGGACGGTCGCCAAGTGACAGCTCGATGCCCTCGTATTTGATGCCACGGGACCCGACACCTTTCGGGGCGATGGCGACGGGTACCTCGTTGGTTGCAAGAGCCTCAACAGCATCGAGAATCTTCGTGTAGCCGGTACAACGGCAGAGATTGCCGCCGAGGAGTCGAGCTGCTGACTCGCGGGTGAGCTCGTTCGATCCGTCAGGTTGCGCGTTCTTGTCGAGCATGGCCTTGGTGCGCATGACGATGCCGGGCGTACAGAAGCCGCACTGCAACGCACCGTGGGCGGCAAAGGCCGTGGCCATCCGGTCGCGCTCGTCGGGCTCGAGCCCCTCGAGCGTGACGACGTCAGATCCCTCGGTCTTTTCCATCGAAGTTTGGCAAGCGACCCGAGCCTTGCCGTCGACGAGCACCGTGCAGCACCCGCACTGGCCGGTCGGTGAGCAGCCGTCTTTCGGTGAGAAGACGCCGAGTTCATCTCGCAGGGCCGCAAGAAGGTGTTCGTGATCGGCGGACGCATTTGCTGGCGCCCCGTTGAGGTTGAAGCTGGTCATGAGTTGTCCTGTGCAGAAGCGTCTGGAGGTTCGATGACGCCTTTTTGGGTGGTGATGCGTTGGTAGACCTCGGGCCGCCGATAGCGGGCGAAGTCGAAGAGGGTTTCCTTGTAGTGGCGACACCAGTCGAGATCACAGCTGGCAGTGATGAGCTCGTCGCCGGTGGTGACGGCCTGGGCCACGATTTGGCCAGACGGAGCGATGATGGCCGATTGGGCCAACGACTCGACACCTTCCTCGGTGCCGCCTTTGGCCACGCCGATCACCCAGGTGCCGTTTTGGTAGGCGCCAGCCTGCATGCACAGGTGATTGTGGAATCCCTGCAGTGCGTTCTGGCCGGGATCAGGCGCGTAGTGGATCGGCGTGTTGTAGCCAATCAGGATCATCTCGACGCCTTGGAGGCCCATCTCGCGGTAGGTCTCGGGCCAGCGGCGATCGTTGCAGGTGGCCATCCCCACGATGCCGTCGAAGCCTCGCCACACGGGGAAGCCTTCATCGGATTCCGCGAAGTAGCGGCGCTCGAGGTGTTGGAAGGGGCGCCAGGGTTCGTCGTTTTCGTGACCGGGGATGTGGACCTTGCGAAACTTGCCAACCGTCGACCCGTCTCGCTCAACGAGGATCGTCGTGTTGAACCGCTCGCCCTCGGGAGTGAGCTCTGCGTAGCCAAGGGCGAAGCCGACCCCCAGCTTCTTTGCTTCATCGAAGAGGGGCTGGGTCTCGGGCCCAGGCATTGAGGTTTCGAAGTAGTGGTCATGGCCGGCGATGTCGTCGGTGTACCAACGGGGGAAGAACGTGGTGAGTGCGAGCTCGGGAAACACCACGAGGTCGCATCCGGCCTCGGCACCCTGGCGGAGCAACGCCAGCAGTCGCTCGACAACCGACTCCCGAGACTCGTCCTTGGCAATGGGTCCGAGCTGGGCCGCCCCGACGTTGATCAGGCGGGTCATTCTTTGGCTCCTTTTGGCGTGGAAGGCCCGAGCGGAAGAGCCCCATCATCGGCGAGCAGGCTCTGGAGGAGGCTGATGCCCCCGTCGTCGAGGCGATGCTCGACGACCTTGCCATCGCGAAGCAGCACACCCTGGCCTGATCGGCGCGCGTAGAGGTCAGGATCGGTGTAGAGCCGAGGCTTGATCATTGCGGGATCCCCCTCCTCTGGGCAGAAGGTCATGCAGTTTCCACACTCGTTGCACAGCTCGCTGAGCACGAGGTATTGCTGACGACCAGCCCCATCGCCGACGTGGTCGGCAATCGGAGCGCTTGTCGGGATCGAGAAAAAGGCGTCGTTGGGGCACACCGTGATGCAGAAGTTGCAGGCAACGCAGCCGAACATCTCGAGGTCGTGGTCGACGGCTCGTGGCAGCTTCTCGTTGCCTTGCAGGTGATACCGGTCGATGTCTGCGCCTCGAATGTTGGCAACGTGCTGGCTCACGGTGGAGCGATGACCAGCGGCGACAGCTTGTTGGTGGCGAGCTTGTTTCCAACTCGGGAGGTTGACCTCGCCGGAGTCGGCAACTGCGGTGGTGAGCGCCTTGAGCATCGGAGCAAGTCGGCCATAGCCACCGGGCTTGAGGAGGTCGGAACACACCGTTGCTGGTTGCACACCCATGGCGATGGAATCAGCCAGATTGGCCTTCGTGATGCCGGCCGAGAAGCTGACCATGATGTCTGCCTTCCCGCTGGACGCATCGTCCCCGTCAGCGTTCGCCTTTTGGTTGCCGGGAAGGGCGAGGTGGCCGGGCAATGCCTCGTCGAGCGCGTCGAGTAGCGATGATGCGAGAACGTGAAGCGGCGGGCCAGACAAATACATCGTGTCTTCGGGCATCCACTGTTTCGCGTTGTCGACCACGAGGGTGTTGGTGAGCTTGATGCCGAACTGGTGCCCTCTCGCCTTGGCGTAGTTGTTCAGTTCGTCGATGAGTTCGACTCCTCGGTCGAACTGCAAGTCTTCGTCGAATGCCGACTGCTTGACGGAAACGTCGGTGTAGCCGAGCTCGTCGTTGACGATGCGAGCCACCCGCTCGTAGCCGAGCAGCGTGGGATTGAGTTTGACGATGACGTCGAGGTCGTGGACGTCGATGAGGTGTTTGGTGATCGCCTCGATTTCGTCAGGTGGGCAACCGTGAAAGGTCGACAAGGTGAGGGTGTCGGAGATCACTGGGTCGAAGTCGAGCTCGGCGAACTGCGCCCATGGTCCCTGGAGTTCGGCCCGCAGCTGGTCGATCTCTGCTGAGGCATCCCTCATGCCGCGCAGGAAGGTGGCGACCTTTTCGCCCGAGATGCCGGCGAGGTCGTAGCCAACCGACATATCGAAGACATGGGGGCCAGGATCGGGACCGACGAACGGTGTGAGCGGTGCCCACTGACGCAGAATCGTGAGCAGCATCGACGCCTTGACGTACTCGGTCAGGCTTTGGGCCGTCGTGAGTTCTTGGCTCCATTCGATGTTGTAGCCAATCGTTTGCATGTCGATGCAGGGCCGTTGGATCTCTAGGTCGTCCAACACCTGCACGGTCTTCAACTCGAAGAGTCGAGAACCTCCGAGCCACGACAACACGATGTTCTGAGCGAGTTGGCTGTGTGGTCCTGCGGCCGGCCCGATCGGCGTGGCGCACCGGCGGCCCAGAAAGTCAAAGCCGAGATCGATCTCATCGTCGGGTTGCCAGATGCGGGCGTTGGGGAGATCAAAGATCTTCTTGCGTGACGACCACTCGTGTTCGATCCGCTGCAGCAGGCTGCCGAGCGGCATCGGCGTGAGCGGTGGAGTTGCCTCAGACATCCGCAAGCTCGGTGGTTGAGGCGAGGGCGAGCATGGTGTGCAGCAACACGTTGGTGCCTGCCTCAAGGTCTTCGGGCGACGTGTATTCGGCGGGGTTGTGGCTGATCCCGTTGACGCTTGGCGTGAAGATCATGGCGGTTGGGCACACCCGGGCCAGCATCTGGGCGTCGTGGCCGGCCCCGGACGGCATTCGCTTCACCGAGTGGCCGAGCTCAACTGCGGTTGCTTCAACGAGATCAACAACAGCCGGGTCGAAGATGACCGGTTCGAACCGTGCCAACGACGTCGTGTCTACTTCACAACCCTCGGCCGCGGCCGTCGTTTGCAGAAACTCGTTGAACCTGGCTTCGGCTTCTTTCAAGACCTGTTCGTCGGTGTTTCGTAGATCGACGGTGAACGTGGCTTTGGACGGCACGACGTTGACGAGGTTGGGAAAGAACTCGATGCGACCGACGGTTGCCACCTGGGGCGCTCCGAGCTCAGCCGCAAGCTCGCGAGCAAAGTTGGCGGCTGCCGCGGCGACGAATCCCGGATCTCTCCGCATCGACATCGGCGTGGTGCCTGCGTGATTCGACTGGCCGGTGATGGTCACTTCGGTCCAGCTGATGCCCTGCACTGATTCGACGGCGCCGATCGTGACCCCCTCTGCCTCGAGCACGGGGCCCTGTTCGACATGGACTTCGACGAACGCGTGCGGCGCAGCAGCGGGGAGCGGAGCTGTGCCGTCGTAGCCGATGCGTTCGAGTTCGGGGCCGACCTGGCAGCCGTCGATACCGGTGATGTCGAGTGCCTCTTCGAGGGCCATGCCGCCGACAAACACGAGGCTGCCGAGCATGTCCGGCGCAAAGCGTGCGCCTTCCTCGTCGGTGAAGAAGGCCACGGCGAGGGGCCGAGGAGGCGTGATGTTGGCGGCGAGGAGCGTCTCGACAACCTCGAGCCCGGCGAGCACACCGAGGTTGCCGTCGTAGCGGCCGCCCGTGCGCACGGTGTCGATGTGTGATCCGCACATCACCGGCGGTCCATCGGTCTGACCCGCCATCACGCCGACAACGTTGCCGATGCCATCGACCGTGACGTCGAGGCCGAGATCGTTCATCCAGGTGACGACGAGATCGCGACCCTCTTTGTCTTCGTCTGTGAGCGCAAGGCGCGCGCAGCCTTCTGTTCCTTCGATGGCACCGATGGCGGCAAGGTCGGCCAGTCGTCGGTTGAGGCGGTTGATGTCGATGCGTAGATCGATGTCGTTTTGGTTGATCGAAACCGTCACTGGAGAGACACTACTCGATCTTTACAATTCGTAAAGGGTCTTGAGTCGCGCCGGACCAGCGCAGCTCAGCAGCCGCCGGTAGCCTGCCTGGCGTGGGGACGAGTTCGGAAAATTCGGGCAGCGCTGCTGTGTCTCACGACGAGATAGCGGTGGAGTTCTTGGTCGAGCCGTTCAACGAAGGTCGCCCCGGCCCGCACGTGAAGGCCGCGATCGAGAGCTTCGAGAAAGCGGGCCTCAATGTCGACATCGGACCGTTCTCTTCCGCCGTCGAGGGCCATGTCGACGCGGTCGCAGACGCCGTTGCCGCAATGATCAGACAAGCTCTTGCCAACGGGGCCGATTCCATCCGGATTCGAGTGGGGCCAGATGCAGGAGAGCTCGGTATCAGTCCGCTGCACACGGCGTTGGTCGAAATGGTGTCTGACGCGGAGCGAACCCTCGGTACAAACGCCAACGAATGGGATCGCTCGCAAAAGCAGGCGGTTGTTCGTCAGCTGCACGAACGGGGCGCGTTCTTGTTGCGTGGAGCCGTTGACGATATTGCCGAGGTGATGGGTGTGAGTCGCATCACGATCTACAACTACCTCAACGCCATCGACGGAAGTGCGTCGTAGGTGTTCCGATTCGGCTTTGAAGGCTCTTTACAAAATGTTAGGTTGCCGAGCGGTCGCAGCCGAGGGTCTGGCATTGGGGAGTCTCTGAGTTCATGAAGCGCTTGTTGGGGGCATCAGTACCGCTGTTGGCAGCACTGGTCGCTTTTCTGTTTGGCGCGATCATGCTTCTCGCCATTGGAGCGAGTCCGTGGGAGGGTTTGAAGGCGCTCCTCGATGGAGCATTCGGAAGCGGCGATCGTCTCGCGGCGACGGCGATCAAGGCCACGCCGCTCGTTCTCGTTGGTGCGGGTATCACCATCGCGTTTCGAACAAGCGTTGTGAACATCGGTGGCGAAGGTCAGATCGTTGCCGGGGCACTGCTGTCGACAAGCGTTGCCCTTGCGGTCCCCGATCTTCCTGTCATCATCCTCGTCCCCCTGGTCCTTCTTGCCGGATTGGTCGGTGGTGCGATCTTGGGCGCCATCCCCGGAGCACTCAAGGCATACGCGTCGGTCAACGAAATTCTCAGCACGATCATGCTCAACATCGTGATGGTGCAGCTGATGAACTATCTCTTGAGGGGTCCGCTCATTGACCCGCTCGAGGTTGAGGCTGGTACCCGTATCCCGCAGACCGAGCGCCTGTCAGACAACGCAAGCCTGCCCAACATCGTGCCGGGCGTACGCCTGCATCTCGGTGTGTTGATTGCCGTGCTCGCGGCCATCGCGGTCTACATCTTGCTGTGGCGAACGCCGCTCGGTTTCCGGCTTCGTGCAGTTGGCCACAGCCCAGATGCCGCAAAGGCCGCTGGCATCAACGTCAAGGCCAACGTCACCACGGCTCTTGCGCTCAGCGGTTCACTCGGCGGGCTTGCCGGTGCGATCCTGGTATTCGGCAGCGAAGGCCAGCGGATGGTGACCGATGGGTCCTCCGCCGGATTCACCGGCTCCGCTGGTTTCAACGGCATCGTCGCTGCGCTGTTCGGGAATCTCCACCCGCTATGGACGATTCCTTCCTCGTTTCTCTTCGGTGCGCTACTCACCGGCGCAACCAACTTGCAGCGCGTGCTTCAGGTGCCAGCTCCGATTGCGATTGCCATCAATGGCATCGTCGTTGTGTTTGTCGTGAGCAGCGGTCGACTTCGGGAGAAGATCGATCGGATGGTCGAGGCTCGAGCCGAGCTCGACAAGCCATCTGCGCCCAACAAGCCGTCGTCTGCTCAGGCAAGCGGGGCCGAAGCATGAGCGACTTCTTCACGATGTCGATCCTCGTTGCCACCGTCGCCTCTGGCATTCGGTTGGCCACGCCGTATTTGCTGGCAGGTCTTGGTGAGACGGTCGGCCAGAAGAGCGGTGTGCTCAACCTCGGGGTCGACGGTGTCATGCAACTCAGCGCATTCTTTGCGTACTGGACCGTGCTCGAGACCGACAACCTCTTCCTTGGCTCGATTGTTGGCGTGGTCGTCGGCATCGTGATGGGCGTCGTCTACGCGGTTGTCACCGTGGTGTTTCAAGCCCAGCAGGGAATCAGCGGGATCGGCATCTTCCTGTTCGGGCTGGGATTCAGCGATCTCATGTTCCGCCGACAGGTGGGCACGCCGAGGCCGGCCAACCAACTTCCGGAGCTTCCCATCCCGATTCTCTCCGACATTCCGGTGGTCGGCGAAGCACTCTTTGAGCATTCAGCGCTCACCTACCTGGCCTTTGCGATGGTGCCCTTGCTGGCCTTCATGCTGCGTTCCACCACCTTTGGCATGAACATCCGAGCCGTTGGCGAGAATCCTCAGGCCGCTGACAGCCTCGGTGTGTCTGTTGCCTGGACGCGCACCTTCGCCATTTTGATCGGCAACGCCATGGCTGGGTTAGCTGGCGCTGCCCTCGTGCTCGAGTTGGGAATCTTCCAGCCCAACCTCACTGCCGGTCTCGGCTTCATTGCCGTTGCGCTTGTGTACTTCGGGGCCTGGAGGCCAGCGGGCGTCATGTCTGGCGCCTTGCTCTACGGCCTTGTTGCCGCCGTCGTTCTGCAGTGGAAGGCACAAGGGATCATCCCTCGCGGCGCCTCTGACATCGCAGCAATGGCCCCAGCTGTTCTCACCATTCTCGCTCTTGTCATTCTGGCTGGCCGAGTACAAGCGCCTTCGGCTCTTACTCGCCCATTCAGTCGGCATTGATGACAGCCACTCGGTTGTCCCCGTAAGTAGCTAGCCCGTCAATCAACAGTCAAACCCGAAATTGGAGAAGTGTCCCTCATGAAACTCACCCGTCATCTCTTGCGCCTCTTAGCGCTCCTCTTCTCGTTTGCCCTGATCGCGGCTGCGTGTGGCGGTTCAGACGACTCGTCAGACTCCGGCGGTGATGACTCGTCGAGCGATAGTGATGCAGACAGCGATGATTCCGACGGCGAGTCCAGCGGTGGCGACACGATCTCCATCGCCATCGTTGCACCGAGCGCTAGCGACGATCTTGCGTTCACTCAAAGCATGATTGATGCGATCGAGGCACTGGATCGCGACGTCGATCTGCAGATCACAGACGGAACCTTCGTGGTTGACGATGCTGCCGCCGCCATCCGTGGCTACGCCGTCGATGGCGTCGATGTTGTCATCGCCCACGGAACCCAGTTCGGTGGCTCGCTCGCCGAGATCGCACCAGAGTTTCCTGAGGTGACATTCATTTGGGGAACCTCGAGTGACACACAGGGACTCGACAATGTGTTCGCCTACTTCCCTGCGGCTGACGAAGGTGGATATGTCAACGGTGTACTCGCCGCCGCGGTCACCGAGACCGGCAACATCGGCGTGATCGGTCCGGTCGAGGCTGGCGACGCTGTTGCGTACATCAACGGATTCGAGAAGGGGGCAACCGATTCTGGCGATGTGAGCGTTGCCATCACCTACACCGGCTCGTTCAGCGACGTGGCCCTCA
The DNA here is from genome assembly GCA_937976305.1 of uncultured Acidimicrobiales bacterium. Lineage (GTDB taxonomy): Bacteria > Actinomycetota > Acidimicrobiia > Acidimicrobiales > SZUA-35 > CALEWY01. The sequence continues at coordinate 6,852 of CALJSB010000012.1, read as the reverse complement.
TGGCTGAGGCTGCTCAGGCCCACTTGAGCAACGACGTCGACGTGCTCACGGGCTCATCACAGGCCGTGGTCGGCGCCGTTGGTGTTGCGTCTGAGAACGACATTCCGTGGTTCGGAACGCAGGCCAACCAGACCTCGCTCGACGAGAATCTCGTTGTTGCTTCGCAGGTGTACCACTGGGAGGTCGTGCTCGAAGAGATGTTGGCACTGCGTGACGCCGGCACGCTCGGCGGCGAAGCATTCGAGGTCAACCTCGAAAATGGCGGACTCGAGATTGAGTTCAACGACAACTTCGAACTGCCAGACGGTGCTCGAGAGGCAGCCGATGCTGCGATCGAAGGCATCATCGACGGATCCATCGACACCGGCGCCTGATCCGGGCATTCACGGACGACTCATGAGCGATCAGGTCATGCTCGAGATGCGGGGGATCACGAAGCGATTCCCCGGCGTCATCGCAAACGAAGACGTCGACTTCGACGTTCGCGCTGGCGAGGTCCACACCCTTCTCGGTGAGAACGGTGCTGGCAAGAGCACGCTCATGAAGATCCTCTTTGGTCTCTATCAGCCTGATGAGGGTGAGGTGATCTGGCAGGGTTCGCCTGCCGAGATCGCCTCACCCTCCCAAGCAATCGAGGCTGGTATTGGCATGGTGCACCAGCACTTCATGCTGGTGCCGACCCTCACGGTCGCCGAGAACGTGGCCCTCGGTCTGAACTCCGGCCGTGGTCCGTTCACCGATCTCGATGCGGTGTCCGACCGGATCCGCCAGATTTCTGATCAACACGGGCTCGCCGTCGAGCCCTCGGTCGACGTGTGGCGTCTGTCTGTTGGCGAGCGGCAACGGGTCGAGATCATGAAGGCGATTTACCGGGACGCGCAGCTGCTCGTGCTCGATGAGCCAACAGCAGTGCTCACGCCGCAGGAGGTCGACGATCTGTTCGAGATCCTGCGCCGAATGACGGATGAAGGTCGTGGACTGATTTTCATCTCGCACAAGTTGCATGAGGTGATGGCCCTTTCTGATCGCATCACGGTGTTGCGAAATGGGCGAGTCAGCGGACACACCACGCCAGCCGAAGCCAGTCGCGAGAAGTTGGCCGAGATGATGGTTGGCCGGGCGGTCAAGCTCACGCCCGACCGTCCGCCAGTTGCTACTGGTTCACCACGGCTCGAGGTGCGCTCGCTGAGCGTGCAAGGTGATCGCGGTACGCGTGCCGTCGACGACATCACGTTCGAGGTGAAGGGAGGCGAGATTCTCGGCATCGCGGGCGTATCTGGAAATGGCCAGCGAGAGATCGCCGAAGCGATCGCCGGTCTTCGAGCTCCGCTGCCCGGCTCACACATCTCGCTTGATGGTCAAGATGTGGCTGCGCTGAAGACCAAGGAACGGCGCAACATGGGTTTGGCCTACGTTCCAGAGGAGCGCATGAAGGACGGCGCCGTCGCCGACTTCAGCGTGTCGGAAAACCTCATTCTCGTGAACCACGACCAAGAAGAGTTCATGTCGTCGGGTCTCTTCAACTTCGATGCGATTCGCCGTCACTGCACCGAGCTGGTCGAGCGGTTCGCCGTCAAGACACCAACGATCGACACCCCGACCTCGAGTCTGTCCGGCGGCAACATCCAGAAAGTCATCATTGCGAGGGAGCTCACCGGAGACCCGGGTGTGCTCATCGCCAGTCAGCCCACTCGAGGCGTCGACATCGGAAGCGCCGAGTACATCCACGAGCAACTGATTGCCCAGCGCGAGAAGGGCACGGCAACGTTGCTCATCTCGGAAGATCTCGACGAAGTGCTCGGGCTCTCAGACCGAATTGCGGTCGTGTTTGAGGGCCGAATCGTGGCGATTGTCGACGCTGAGGATGCCACCCGCGAGGCCATCGGACTTCTCATGGCTGGGGTCGTCGAGCCGACCGGCTGACGCAGCGCCGTCGTAAATCGGCGAGGCGCAAGTGGTGAGCGCGTCATACTTGCCGCGTGAGTGATCAGCCCCGTGTCACGTCGTGGACCACCGGCGATGTTGCGGCCCTGCTGGAACGAACGGGGTTTGCCTCATCCGTCGGCCTCGAACTCATCGGTAGTGGTCACTGGTCTGATTGCTTTGCGTTTGTGAGCAACGACCGGCCGCTCGTGTGTCGCATTGGGAATCACCTCGACGACTTCGAGAAGGATCAGTTTGCTAGCCGTTTCGATGCGCCTGGCCTACCTGTGCCACAGGTGCTCGCCGTTGGGCCGTGTGATGATCAGTACTACGCGATCTCTGAGCGAGTGTTCGGTGATCCACTCGAACAGACGTCGAACTGGGCGCCCTTGGTCGAGCCGGTGGCCGATCTGTTGGAGGCGCTCCGGACAGCTGATGTGACCGCCACGACCGGGTGGGGCCGTTGGGATGCCGATGGCCGGGGCCCCGACTCGAGTTGGCGTGAGTTTCTGCTGCGGGTGGCCAATGATCCGCCTGGTGGCCGGATGCATGGCTGGCAGGAGAAGCTGGCGGCCTTGCCCGCAGCATCAGCGGCATTCGACGAGGGCTATGAGCGACTCGAAGCCATTGCGAGCGATGAGGTGCCTCGGGCTCTCGTGCACAACGACCTCTACCACCGCAACGTGCTCACCGACGACGGAGCCGTCAACGGTGTGTTCGACTGGGGGATCTCGTTTCTTGGCGACCCGCTCTATGACGTGGCGATGCTGTGTTTCTGGAGCCCGTGGTTCGAACACATCGACGAACAACAGCTGCTTGCCGAGTTGCGACGCCGCTGGCCTCCATCTGCCATCGCTGACTTCGCTCTCCGGTTCGAAGCGTGCATGCTGCACATGGCGCTCGAACACATCGGGTACACCGCAGCACTCGGCCACAGCGATCAGCTGGCTCGGATCGTCGCTCGGCTCGAGGCAGTGGCCGTCATCGATTGGTAGAGCGTGCGCACCTCATACGGGGCTCTCTGAACGCGATCGACACCGGCGGCGAAGGCGTCTGGCACCGACCGGATCGCGTTAGGGGGTTCGATTGGGGGTGTCCCCGATCATGGATGCCCTGCGATGATCGATACTGCTCTGCAACACGGTGATTCGAACAACGTTGTTCGAAGCATCGCAGCGGGAACCGGAGGGTAGATCTTGGGTTCGGCTGGTGAAGACCAATTCCTGTCCATGGCGGGCGGACTCCACGATTCGGCGCAAGTTGCGTCGAGCACCCCTGTGTTTGGTCGACATCAGCCGGGCCCAACAGGTCGTTTTGGCCCCGCACCTTTCGTTTGTGTCAACGGAAGGCGAGTCCCCAGACAACCGCAGCGACGATGACAACCACCAGCAACCCGGCGACGGCCATGAGCATGGGGCTTGGGTTACCGGTCTCGGTGAGCTCACCGATCTGATTGGGGTTGATCGGCTCGTAGGGGTTCTCTTTGCGAGCGCCGACGGGCATGGAAACGCGATGCCGGGATTCGGCTTGCAGCGACTCGAGTTCGTTGGGCGGGCGTTCGTCGACAACCTCGGGCTCGGTCGCTTCCGGTACGACTTCGACGTGTTCCTCAACTGGTTTTGGAGCAACTGGGCGTTGGGGAGCAAGGGGAGCCGCCGCGCTGAGGCCGGTTTGCTGGTCGGTCGATGTGGTCTCAACGAGACGCTTCGGAACCGAGAGCGGGGCTGGGTCGTCGGTGAGGTCGATGACCGGTTCGAGCGTCTGTGGAGGTTCGGGAACGCTCGACAGATCGATGACGGGAGCGGTTGCTAGCTCTGTGCTGCTTGCCGCTGGTTCTGTACTGCCTTCTGCAGCGCCGCGATGGGCTGCTCCGAGTGCCACGGTGTTCTTCGGATCACTGTCCATGGCGATGGGGCGACCGAAGTGGGCGGCCAGCAGCTGGCTGACGATCGGAATGCGACTCGATCCACCGACCAGCAAGATGCGGCTGAGGTCTGTGGCCTCGACACCGCCGCTGGTCATGCTTGCTTCGAGCGCTTGAATGGTCTCGACGAGCCGAGGGCGGATGCGATTCTCGAACTCCTTGCGGTTCAGCCGCACGGTGCGATTGAGCGACGGGAGGGCAATGCGAATGTCGGCGCTGGTGTCGGCTGAGAGCAGCTGCTTGGCGGCGACACAACTCGCTCGCAGAGCATGTCCGGCCGCCAGCACCGATTCGTCTTCCGATGACGCCATCTCGCTGGGGTCGAGGTCGACTGCCTCAGCGGCGAAGGCCCAGATCACGTCGTCGAAGTCGACGCCACCGAGACGCTCGACGCCATGCGGTTGGCCTTCGACGGCGAACCCGGTTTCTGTTCGCCGCATGACGACTGCATCGAACGTGCCGCCACCGAGGTCGTACACGGCAATGAGTTCGCCCACCTCGATTCGCTCCGACATGGCGTAGTGGCGGGCGGCGGCCTCGGGCTCAGAGATCAACTCGATCTCGGCGGTGACGCCCGCCATCGCTGCAGCCTGTTCGAGCACCTCGCGTCGGTACGGACCCCAATTGGCCGGGTGGGTCAGCACCACGGATGCTGGGTTCGAACCCTGTCGCTTCGTGACCGTTTCGAGCACATCGGTCAGAAGCTTGGCGGTCAGCGTCTGCGGTGAGTACGGCGTACCACCGATGAAGCGCGAGCCGGGGTCGCCAAGCTGTCGCTTGAAGTGTCGAGCTACCCGTGTCGGGTCAGACGTCGCCCGCATCTCTGCTGCTTCGCCAGTGAGGAAGCTGCCGTCCTCGCGCAAGAACAACACCGAAGGAATGGCATAGCCACTCGATCCGAGCGACACCATCTGCGGTTGGCCATTCGGCGCACAGACTGCCGCGGCAGTGAATGTGGTGCCGAGATCAACGCCGAGGGAGTACGTCACAACGTCTCGCTCTCGATGGTGTGTGCCGGCCCATGATGAATGAGTTCAGTCGCGAAAGTTCTGGAACTGCAAGGGCAAATCGAAATCTGCCTCTTTGAGCGCAGCAATGACGTCCTGAAGCGCATCACGCTTTTTACCCGTGACGCGCACCTGGTCACCCTGGGTCGAACTCTGCACACCCTTCATTTTGAGGTCTTTGATGTGCTTGTTGAGCTTCTTTGCCATGTCCTGGGCGATCCCGGCCTTCAACTCGACAACCTGTCGGGCTCGACCACCCGCGGCATCTTCGACATCGCCGAAGTCGACTGCCTTGAGCGACACCTTGCGCTTGACCAGCTTCTCTTCGAGCACTTGCTTGAGAGCAGCCAATCGATCGGTGCTGGCAGACTCGAGCGTGATGGTCATCGCTTTGTCGTCGAGATCGATGGTTGAGTCGGTTCCTTTGAAGTCGAATCGATTGGCGACTTCGCGAAACGCTTGGTCCACGGCGTTGCGGACTTCTTGCATGTCGATCTCGGAGACAACGTCAAAACTCGGCATGTTGCGACGTTACCGCGACGATAAGGTTGTCGTCTCCTGGGTCGGTGCCCGAGTGGCCAAAGGGAGCGGACTGTAAATCCGCCGGCATCGCCTACGTAGGTTCAAATCCTACCCGGCCCACGCGAACCCTTCGGGTTCGTTCAAGTTCGCCCTGTCGGGCGAACTTGTCGCGTGTGCGGTGAACCCGTCAGATCAGCCGCTGCATGAGGGCGCAGTCTCGCCACTGGTTGAACTTGCGCCCGACTTCTTTCTCGATACCCACCAGCTCGAATCCGTGCCGTTGGTGCAGCGCCACGCTTGCTTCCTGGGCTTCGGCAATGCGAGCGAGCATGGCGTGGAACCCGTGCAGCCTGGCGAGCTCGATGAGTTCGGCGAGGATGAGATCGCCGACACCTCGGCGCCGATGGTCTCGATGGACGTAGACGGAGTTCTCGACCGACGTGCGATAGGCCGGGCGATCGCGATAGAAGCTGAGGCTGCCGAATCCGGTGATGGCTCTCGCTTCGTGGGTTTCGTCATCCTCGGCGACGATCACCACCAATCCACCCGAGCGATCGAGGATGTAGTCGACTTGCTCTTCGAGGGTTCGTGGGACGAGGTCGAAGGTGGCCGTGCTCTCGAGGACCTCACGGTTGTAGATCTCGAGGATCGCGGAGGCGTCGTCCACCGTCGCTGGTCGTACGTGCACGGCTGGAGGCTACTCAACGCGGTGTGGCGATTCGCTCAACCCGCTGCACCCGTTCACTCGGGCTCATCTTCATCCGCAACGCGCAATTCCGGAAAGTGGTTGGGGAGCTACGCGGGGCGTGGCAAACTTTGTGCGCCTGCTCACGTAGGTGTGCCTCCTTAGCTCAGTCGGTAGAGCGTTTCCATGGTAAGGAAAAGGTCGACAGTTCGATTCTGTCAGGAGGCTCCCGAGGCGGATCAATCGCCGATCACACCAGCATCAGTGCGGGGTTGATCGGCAGCGTTCGCTCTCTCGGCGACGTAGCTCAGTTGGTAAGAGTGCTCGACTCATAATCGAGAGGTCGTCGGTTCGAGCCCGACCGTCGCTACTGCTTGATCCCTCCATCACCCATCGCGGTGAGGGATGATCGAGTGCCCGGTGCTGGACCCCCGCCGCCATCGATTGGCATTACCAATCGGCCCCGCACAGGTCCGGCGTCATCAACACCAAGTTCGAATAGCCACCGCATCCCCGAAGGAACCCCTGCCATGGCCAAGGAAAAGTTTGAGCGTAATAAGCCGCATGTGAATGTTGGGACCATGGGTCATATCGACCATGGCAAGACGACGTTGACTGCTGCGATCACGAAGGTTCTTGCGGACCGAGTCGACGGTAATGACGCGACCGCGTTTGAGAACATCGACAAGGCTCCTGAAGAGCGTGAGCGTGGTATCACGATCAATGTGTCGCACGTTGAGTACGAGACTGAGGATCGTCATTACGCCCACGTCGATATGCCGGGTCACGCG
>CALJSB010000011.1 GCA_937976305.1 uncultured Acidimicrobiales bacterium | reverse complement strand
GCGAAGGAAGTCGTACGAGGGCGTTCGCAGCGTCAAGGGTCGAGCGCTGGAGGCGTCCACACTGGGCTTGTAGGTCTGGCCGTCGGTGAGCTCGATCGTGAGCGCCACGCCCGCAACCTCAATCAGGCGATCGGGCGTGCGGGACGCATAGGTGTTGCCACCACTGACCGATCCAACGCTGCTTCGGTCGATGACGACGCCAAGACCGTGTTGCTTGTCGTGTAGATGGACAACGAGGTCGGCCGACAAACGAAGCCCCATCACCGGCTCGGCCGCAATGACCTCGGCGAGCGCTTCGCAGTTGCGCATCCACTCATCGCACACGTCGCCGATGGCATGACCAGCCCGGTCAGCCACCTGCTTGTTGGTTCGCTCGTCCGTGCCCAACCCCTCGCGAACGCCGGTGTTGACGTCGGCGACCAGTCCGCACACGTGCGCCACGACCTCGGCGTTGGTCCAACCCGGCGTGAGCGGCACGGGTTGCCCAAGCTCACGCTCTGACAACGAACGGGCGAGCTCGATCACCTCGTCTCGAAGGCCGGAATAAAGAGCCCAGGCGTCGGTCGTTGTTACAGCGTCAGTCACGGCGCCACCTTAGATTCGTTGCCCCACGCCGACTAGAAAGAGCCCATGGTCATCACCTCTGCGCTCGTAGGCATGACGGTTCCGGACGTCGGGCATTCGGTAGATGAACGCTGGACCATGGCCTATGCGGCGTCGCTCGATGATCATCGCCCTGAGTACTTCGACACCGAGCGACCCGGGGGAGTCGTGGCCCATCCCGTGTTTGCCGTCTGCCCCGAATGGCCGGCGATCGTTGCCTCGCGTGATCTCTCGATCAATGCCGGAGTCACTCCGGCTGAGGTGCTGACGTCCGTGCACGCAACCCACGACACCACGATTCACCGGCTCGTGCGTCCCGGCGACAAATTAGTGACGTCGCTCGAGATGGTTGGGGTCGAACAGATCTCACCAGGGGCGAAGTCGACGACAAGGCTCACCACCGTTGACGCCGCCGGCCAGCCCGTTGCCACCACCACCCAATGCGGCATCTACCTGGGCCAGCCTCTCGAAGGCGACGGCATCACCGACCCGAATCCGCCGTCGCCACTTGCGGTCGACCGAGTCGGCGAACCGACCGAGGTGACGGTGGCCGTTCCTGCTGGGGCCGCCCACACCTACACCGAGTGCGCCCGCATCTGGAACCCCATCCACACGGACTCCTCGGTGGCAAAGGCGTCGGGCCTGCCAGACATCATCCTGCACGGCACGGCCAACTTGGCGCACGGCGTGACCGCAGTGATTGACCAGGCTGCGGGCGGTGACCCGGAACGTGTGCGACGCATTGTCGGTCGCTTCGCGGCCATGGTGCGGATGCCGAGCGAGCTCACCGTCCGGGTGTGGCCTGGCGTGGCTACGGAAGGTGAAGGCGAGGTCGTGCCGTTCGAAGTGCTGAATGCCGAGGGTCAACCCGCAGTGAAGGACGGGTTCGTGGTGCTCACCAGACGAGCGACCACATGACGATGATGAAGAGATAGAACAAGAACCCCGGGGTCAATGTCCCGACGAAGGTTGTTGCTGCAAGTTTCACGGCGCCGCGACGTTTCTTGTGCTCAAGCACGAGGCACAGCAGCGGCAGAAGAAGAAGCGATGCCATGTAGCCGTAGAAACCTTCGAGTGGGCCCCGATAATCCTCCATCGCGTCGTTGGTGAATTCGTACTGCGTGCCGGCCAAGTAGCCGACGCCGATGAAGATCAACGAACCAATGAGCCCCACCAGGTACCACGCAAAGAACCGGCCCCGCGCAATCGAGATCGGCGCAAGGGGCGCTGGTGCCGGCGCAGGAGCTGGCGGGAAAGGTGGTCTCGGGGTTGGGGGCGGGATCGCCATCTCTTCATTATCGGTGATGTTTGGCCTGGTTGGAAATAGGCAATCCGCAGGGTGGGCATCGTTCGCCATCTGACCGGCCCCAATGCCAGACTATGTGCCGTGAAGTTCTGCCTTCAACTGTCGTGCGATTACCCCGACACCTCCTACGGTGCCGATCGGGTCTACGGCGACATGCTCCAACAGGCCTCGCTGGCCGATCGGCTCGGCTTCGAGTCGGTTGCCTTCACCGAACATCACCTCGTCAACTGCCTGATGAACCCTGCGCCGCTGATGTTTGCGGTGAAGGTGGCGTCGATGACCGAACGGCTCAAGGTGATGACTGCCGTCTGTGTCTTGCCGTTGCACGACATGCGCATGTTCGCCGGCGAGGTGGTGGTGGCAGACACGCTCACCGATGGCCGACTCATGCTCGGCGTCGGCCGTGGTGCGTTCGAATACGAGATGGATCGCCTCGGCGTGCCGATGAGCGAGACCCGTGACCGGTTCGACGAGTCGCTCGATGTGCTGCAAGCGCTGCTGCGAGAAGAAGACGTGTCGTGGGAAGGTGAGTGGTACAACTTCGAGCCGCTCACCGTGATGCCTCGCCCCGTCAGCCCGGATCGGCCGCCGATCATGATGGCCGTGCTCAATCCCGACGGCATTCGGGCCTGTGTGAAGCGAGGGTTTCACATTCAGACCACACCGTTGTCGGGAGACCACGAGCTGTTCCGCCAGCAAGTCGACGCGTTCAGCGAAGCTCGAGATGAGCTCGGCGAGGCTGGCGAACACCTCACGTTGTCGCTCTCACGGGTGGCGTTCGCCACGAAGTCGGCCGCCCACACTCGCGAGATCCAAGAGCGGGCCCACTACTACTACGGCCGCTTCGACAACATCTACCGAGGGCCGGGTCTTGTCGATCGAGGCAAGATCCGCGAACTCCCACACGAACAGACGGTTGACGAACTGGCCGAGAGCCTCCTCGTGGGTCCGTCCTCCGAGATCGTCGACAAGCTGGGGGAGTACGCCAGCGCTGGGGTCGACCGCATGATCCTCAACATCAACTTCGGGATCGAACAAGAGCAGACACTCGAGATGATCGAGTCGCTTGCCGCCGACGTGTTGCCCCACTTCGCCTGAGAACGGAGCCCGAGATGGCCGAACCCATTGCCGCCGAACCCATGGACTGTGAATACAGCGTCGAAGGCAGTGGCCCGCCGCTGTTTCTCATTCACGGCATCGGGGCTGCCCGCGACACCTGGCGGTTCATGGTCGACCAGCTCACCCAGCACTTCACCGTGATCAGCTACGACTTGCGAGGCCACGGTGCCTCACCCATGCCTGATCGCGAGTTCGGCCTCGACGAACTGGTGGCCGACCTCGAACGGGTGCGCGAACGCACCGGAATCGAACAAGCCCACTTCGCCGGGCATTCCCTCGGCGGCATGATCGGCCCCGCCTACGCCAAGGCCTACCCCGACCGCGTGCTGTCGCTCGGCCTCCTCTCGACCGCTGCGTTCCGGACCGAAGAAGACAGCCGCAAGGTCAACGGCGTGGTCGAGGCGATGGAGCGTGACGGCATCCCCAACATCCTGCCGACCCTCACCGACCGTTGGTACACCGATGCCTTTCTGGCCGAGCGGCCCGACATCGTCCAGCGTCGGCTCGACCAGGTGATCGAAACTGACGGTGACGTGTTCCTCAACGTGTTTCGCATTTACGCCAACTGCGAGATGTCGCCCTGGCTGCACGAGGTCGAAGCGCCGTGTCTGGTGCTCACCGGCGAGAACGATGGCGGTTGCAACCCACGGCTCAACCAGCAGATTCACGACGCCCTGCCCCACTCCGAGCTCGTGATTCTCCCCGAGTTCAAGCACTCGATCCTGCTCGAGACCGGGCCGCTCGTCGCCGATCACATGATCCGGTTCATCAACGGTCTCGACGTCGGCGCCTAGCCAGCTGGTGAGGGAGAGAACTGGCTGAACGACCAGTCAGGTCTGACCGAAGAGCTGATGTCGGCTCGACGGCGCTGTCTCAGGATGGAAGTCATCACCGAGCAACTCGCTTGGCCCGACATCCCGAGGAGACAAATCATGAACGCACAGCCGCCCCCGCCATCAGCTCAGCCGGTGATGCCGCCCGTGCCCCGCCGACGCATCGCTGCCAGCCGAGTGATCGGCGGTGTCGCCATCGGCTGCATCGCCTCCTTCGCCACGATCGGTTGGTTTGCTGTCGGGGCAACGGCTCAAATCGATGACAACCCTCCTGCGATCACCGACGAAGAGTTCGAGCAGCTGTTCAAGCAGGACAGCACCATCAACTTCGACCACGAAGATGGCGAGTGCGGTCTCAGTTCGATCGTGGGCGACGGCTTTGACATCGAAGACATCGATTGGGGTGCCATCACCTTCCAGTTCTCGACCAGCGACTCGAGCCTCGATGCCTTCCTCGACACCGGCAACGGCCAGTTCACCCTCGCCTGCCTCGAGGACTAGTGGTCGACGAGATACGCGCCGATCACATCCCGCAGGGCGTCGGCTTTGGCCGCCACCTCGTCGAGATCGGCGAAGTACATCATCCGCTGCACGTTTGACCCGTCGACCAACTCAGGGTGATCGCCCGGGATCGAACGCCCAGACGGGAAGATCAGACTGGCCTGCTTCTTCGCTGACCAGTTGAAGTAGCAGATGATGCCGTCGTACTCGAACGCCGGCGCCCGGTACTTCACGGTCTCGGTCACGTCGGGGTGTTCCATCACGATGTCGCGCACGGCACGCATGACGGGAGCCATCGGATTCTTCGTGTCGGCAAACCACTGCGCTACGGCTGGGTCCATCGGGCGGAAACTAGACGAAGACTCCATGGCTCAAGCAAGTAGCCGCTGCTCAAGGAAGCAGTGCGGCGTGTCGATCCCTCACCTGTGACTCAGTGGGATCCAGCAGCGCCGACGCTTCCGTCTCTGCCTCCTCCCGCGCCCCAGCAAGTGCCAGGAGCTTTGCCTTCAGTCGCGCCTCCTGGCATGGAATTCGAGCAAGTGACTGTGCCGCAGCAGTTCACCATTCCGCCGCAGATGGCGGCACCGGTTGCCGCCCCAAAGAAGCTTCCCGGATGGGTCGTCACGCTTGCTGTGATCGTCTCGCTCCTGAAGATGGTGCCGTTGCTGTTCTTGGCCGTGGCCGCCGGTTTGCTGGGAGGTGCGCTCGGAGGCACCGAGTTTGGCTTGGTGGTGGGTGTCATCCTTCTGATTCCGGCCGCCATCACCGGTATTCAGATGGTGATGGCGCTGACGCAGCGGCGTTTGGGCTTGCAGATCACGTCGGGCATCTTCGCCGCCTTCGACGTGCTGGGTGTGATCAGCACTGTCAACAGCTCCGACGCCATCTTCGTGCTCGGAGTCGGTCTTGCCGTCGCCCAATCTGCAGTGTTCATCGGCTCACTCATCGACCCGAGCAAGTAGGCGGAACCGGACACTGCGGTGCTGGTGGAAACGTCCTCGCTGACCGGTCGTGTGTCTGGCTTTGAGACGCCAGATCAGCCTGACAACGCCTGGTCGAGCACCGGTTCGATCTGGATCAAAGTGATGCTCGGCATCTTGCTCCCGCTCGGAGCGTTCATGGCCTATCTCTTCGTTCTGAGCTTCAAGAACGTACGACCACAGCCGGGCAGAGCGGGCCCGGCATCGCTCGGATCGATCATCGGTGTCGCACTCGGCGTCTACGGCGTGTGGAGCTTGCTGTTCGCTGCGGTGTCGTAGCGCACCAAAGAAGTCGGCGTCACGCTTCGCTCGGTTGCTGCTTTGCCTCGATGATGTGGTGGGCCGTTGTCGACACCAGCGCCACAAACACCCCGATACCCATCACGGCGTAGATGATCGTGAACACCTTGCCGGCAGTCGTGGCGGGCGAGATGTCGCCGTAGCCCACCGTCGTGAGCGTGATAACGCAGAAGTAGAGGCTGTCGATCCAGCTCACATCCTCAACGAATCCATAGAAGACAGTGCCGTGCCCAACCATCGTGACGGCAACACCCAAGACGGTGCGCCCGGCCGAATCGTTCCAAAAGGCTCTGAGTCCACGAGCAAGATCACGCATCGAAACGGTGTAGTCGACGCTCACCGGGATTGAAAACGGTCGGGGCAGCACACGTGTGACCGGTGACATCACCGCAGTGTTCGCCAGCCAACAGATCGCCCGAGCGGCCGCCCTCAGGATTGAGGCAAATCGATCTGGAGGAACCCAATGAGAAAGTTGCTGTCAATCGCCACGCTGGTCGTGGTCGGGCTTCTGGCCCCTGTCGTTGCTCAACCGACACCGGCCGACGCGTCCGTGCCTGGTCTGTCGTTCACGAGCACCGGCTGCGATGACCACTCCGATGCGGTGGTGCGGCTCTACACCGCCGCCTTCGATCGTCTGCCTGAGCGCAGCGGCTTCAACTTCTGGTTCGACGCCTACACCGATGGTCGTCACACGTTGCCCAGCATGGCTGAGTTCTTCGTGGACAGCCCCGAGCTGACCGCCACCTACGGCAGCCTCAACGACGAGCAGTTCATCGATCGCCTCTATCGCAACGTGCTCAACCGGCCCGCCGACATCGTCGGAAGGCTGTTCTGGCTCGAAGAGATCAACAACGGCGCCACTCGCGCCACGATTCTGCTTCGCTTCAGCGAGTCGCCGGAGAACGTCGCCAACTCAGGCACCGCCGAACCAGCCCTCGGCTACTACAACTCGGGTCATACGGGTCCTTGGGAGTGCGAGGGCCTCACGCAGTGTGGCGTGGCGTCAGCACCGCCACTTGCTGTTGGTGACTGCGACTATCCAGCCGACTTCGTCGCCGACGCCATCCGTAACCAGCTGAGGTCGAGCTACACGGATTACACCCTCGACCTCATCGACATGATTGCCGACGTGCAGCGATATCGAGACCACGTCGACTATGTCCAAGCTGTGGGCGTGATCAGCCTGGATGCCGATGGCAATGAGTTCGTCGATCGAGAGATGGAGTGCTTCGCCGGCTACGACTGCGTCTACGCGCTGATCTCACACTGTGGTCACCCCAGGGCTTACGTCGTGGTGAGCTTCTCTGAGTTCGGTGTCTACGGGTTTGGGTACCACAACGGACCCATCCCGGCGATCGACTGCATCATCAGCTGACAGTGACGTTCTCAGCACTCACAGCGCCATTTACGCGTCCGCGGAAGCGTACCTGGCGCAACGGCGTTGGATCAGCGACCGAGATGCCTACGGTCGAACGAAGTTCGACTGAGGCGGTTGGTCAGGTCGACTCGAACTAAGCAATCGCGGCCCGGTAACTAGCGAAAACGTCTCCCGGTAGTCGCTCATCCAGTTCCCAGGTGATTTGGAGCGGCTTCTCGGACCGATGCTCCACGTATCTGGCCGTTCCGGCGCAGAGGTACGGCGACGTTCGGCCGTTCCGATCCTTCTTTGTTCTGCGGATGAACAGGGCAACGGACAGCCCACGGTCTTGGTGGTGGATGTAGTTCTTCCCGCGCTCGCTGTCGGCTGTGTTACGGCTTTGGCTCTCCCAGTGAAAGAGCTTGTCGCTAATCGCATAGTCCAGGTAGCGAGTGGTTGGTGAGTAGTCCTTTTCAGACTTCTCCAGCGTGATGAACAACAGGAAGCAACTTGTGTCCTGGTGCCAGAAGACACCTGTTTGCAGTGGTAATGGCGACGTCACGGTGGATGCGCCAAAGGCTCCGAGAATCTCTTCCCTCGTGTACCGAGCATGAACCGACAGCGGGACTGGATGCAGAAGCTGTAGCGGCGGGTGGAGATGACCAATCTGGCTCTCCAACAAAGGCAGCACCTCGAGTGCCTCGTGTCTGAGGTGCTCATGACGCCAAAGGTCGTGCGACGCTTCGTCGAGGTTCGCATACGTAGCCTTCTTGGGCGTCAGGAGTGTGAGAAGCAGCCCCTCGAGCTGTCGCTGCTGTCGCTGATCGAGGTGAGCACTCTTGGGAGCCGTCGAGCTAGATAGCAAGTTCGCATAGGTGTCGATTCGTTCTTGGTCATCCACGTGTAGCAAGCGAGCGATGCCCCTACCGACCCTTGATTCGCTTTCAACGGCATCGCCCTCGATGAAGCCGGCTGCACGTCGGAGCTCTGTCCAGGTCCGGTTACCTCGATAGATGTCTTCTAGCTCAAGCCCAGTCTCTTCGACGAAGGTCCTCAGGCTCGTTGGACCCATTTCCTTCAGCTCCCGAATGCGGTCGCGCCATGAAGTTGGCAGGGCGCTTCGCACGTTCTGCAAGACGATGTCGCGGGCGACCGGGTCGAGAGTCATTTCGCATCCCGCTGGCAGGAAAGGAAAGTCCTGCACGATGTCGGCTTCCAATTCGCTTCTCGTCCGGCCCAACATGCTTCGGTACCTAAGGTCGAAACGAAACTCTTTGTTCTGGTTGCCAACGAAATCCAGAACGGTGAGGACGTCCTTGCCCTCACTTCGGCGAAGACCGCGTCCGAGCTGCTGCAGAAAGACTGTTGCGCTCTCGGTTGGACGCAACATGAGCACTACGTCTGCTGAGGGAATGTCGACGCCTTCGTTGAAGAGATCAACGGTGAAGAGCACTTGGAGCTGGCCGCTTCGGAGATCGCTCAGCGCCTGTCGTCGCTCGGCACCGGCTGTCTGAGACGTGAGCGACTTCGACCTGATTCCTGCGCGATTGAAGCGTGAGGCCATGAACTCTGCGTGATTAATGCTTACGCAAAAGCCGAGAGCTTTCATCGATTTCGGATCGCCAACCTTCTCGTTGACGCTCTGCAGCACCTTCGATACCCACAGGTCATCGCCGGTGTAGAGGTTCGTCAGCTCTCCGGAGTCATATCCCCGTCCCCGGCGCCACTTCACCCCGCTCAGATCAGAGCTGTCGTGAATCCCGAAGTAGTGGAACGGACTAAGCAATCCTTGTTCGAGGGCATCCCAAAGCCGCAGCTCAACGGCGACCTCGCCACCAAACCATCGAAGAACGTCGAGACCATCCGCGCGCTCTGGTGTCGCTGTTAGGCCGAGCAAGTGTTTCGGTTTCAGGTGGTTGAGAAGGGCCTCGTAGCTCGACGCAGCGGCATGGTGGAACTCGTCGATGATCACGACATCAAACTGACCTTGTTCGATGCTCTCCACATCGTTGGCGTTGATCGATTGAACCGAAGCGAAGACGTGATCCCATTGCGTCGGTCGGTTCCCACCTACCCAGAGCTCACCGAACGCACCGTCTCGAAGCACATGGCGAAACACTGCCTGGCTCTGCTCCAGGATCTCGGATCGGTGAGCGACGAAGAGGAGCCGCGATCGGGAAAGCCTCGCTTGCAGAATGCGATAGTCCATCGCCGCGATCACCGTCTTGCCGGTCCCGGTAGCTGCGGCAACGAGGTTATGTGGGTGCCCGCGCTCGCGA
This sequence comes from uncultured Acidimicrobiales bacterium, assembly GCA_937976305.1. Classification (GTDB taxonomy): domain Bacteria; phylum Actinomycetota; class Acidimicrobiia; order Acidimicrobiales; family SZUA-35; genus CALEWY01. The sequence goes on along the minus strand of CALJSB010000011.1, from coordinate 2,056 downwards.
CGAACCTCCAGCCGTTCAAGGATCTGTCGCTGGAAGGGGTACGGCTCGATCTCGAACGGCGTGGCGATCGCTTCGTCGCCGACGGTCTGCTGAGTAGCTTGGCGAAATCGCGCCGAATCGAAGTCTTCGAAGTGAGCGTCCGCCCAATAGCTGGCGAAGGTCCTGCCAAAGGAAGCGACGACGTCCGGATTCAGTCGTTGCGAGGCCCGAACGTTCCACTCGAGACCACTCACCTGCGCAGAGAACGTGAGGTTTGACGAGCCGATGTAGACGGTTGAAAAACCTGTCGCTCTCTCAAACATCCAAGCCTTGGCGTGTAGGCGCGTGGTCGTGGTGTCGTATGAAACCTTGACTTGTGCTCCAAGGTCGGCAAGCGCCTCGAGGGCGCGTAGCTCAGTGCTCCCCGTGTAGGTCGTCGTGATGATGCGAAGTTCCTTGCCGGCTTCGACATGACGGCGCAGCGGACCCAAGAGGTTTCTGATCCCAGTCCATCGGATGAACGCAAGTACGAGATCGATTCGGTCGGCGGATTCGATTTCGGCCGAAATCTCGGCGCTAAGAGAAGGTTGGTCTCGTCCGTTGGTCATTAGAACGGTGTCGCGGAGCGGGGTGAGAGGCCGCCCGAGCGAAACGGAATCTCCGGCAGGAGAGAGTCGTTCGATTGCTGCGAGCAGCTCGATTGGATCTGCGAGCTGTTCCTCGTCAGGAACCAAAGGAGATCCGGAATCAGCCAGGGCCCCGAGGACGGCTTCTGTCACCCGGAGTGCAGCTTCTGGTCGATCCTCGGAGCCTGTTGCGTTGAGCGAATCGCGAACCCAGCTCGCTACTACCTCGGCGGCACGATCAGGCAGCTCTGCAGCTGGAGCACGACGGATCTTGGCTCTGAGTCGCCGCTCGTCCAGTTCGTTTAGCTCTTGGTGCTTCTTGACGTTCAGAAGTTGGTCGTACAGACCCGGTTGAAGATCATCGCCCACACCGCCATCTTGGCCCACTGTGGGCAGCGGCGCGCTCGTTCTCGTCTGCGAGTCAGTCCCTCAGCTCAACAGTTCGCAACAAGTTGCTGGCAGTCGGCGCGCTGTGACTACGGTCGCCCCATGGCAATCATTCGCATGGTCAGGCACGGCGAGGCTGCGGCTGGATACAGCGAACATCCCGACCCTGGCTTGAGCGAGCGAGGCGCGCAGCAAGCCGAAACCGTCGCCGACGCCCTCGGCGTACTCCCAGCCGCCGCAGTCTTCTCGAGTCCGATGGCTCGGGCCCAAGAGACAGCGGCTCCGCTGGCGAAGCTCTGGCAAACGGACGTCCAGATCGCACCAGCCGTTTCAGAAATCCCGAGCCCTGGCGTCGCACCACATGAGCGAGGCTCGTGGCTGCAGAAGGTCATGGCCAGCACGTGGGATGACGCTCCCGATCACGTGCGTGCCTGGCGAGACGGCATCGTCGACTTCCTACGTTCGCTCGAAACCGATGCCGTGGTGTTCAGCCACTACGTGGCCATCAACGCTGCGCTGTCGGTGGCGACGGGCAGCGACAGCCCAAGGGTCGCCCACCTCGACCACTGCTCGGTCACCAGCTTTGACACCGATGGGGGAGAGTTACGAATGTTCGAGACAGGCGCCCAAGGCGACACCGTCATCCTCTGAGGAGGGTTGGCGTATCGATCCTGGCGGTTTACCCGAGGATGACCTCTCCGCAAGGGACGTTAAAGGCTGGAACGACGTCCTGGTCGGGGTTGGACGCTTCGATGTCGATGAAACCCTCCACTTGGAGGCCGGGCTCGTCGAAGGTGACGTCGAAGCTGCGAGTGTCCGGATCGAAATCTCGGGCGACTGCTGCTCTGATGTCATTCGGGTCGGCTGGGTCACCGAAGCCGTAAATGATTTCCCAGTTGAAATCGATGGTGTCCGTGTTGCTCGCGACCCAGGTGAATCGGACCGTGTTGTTGCCGATGTCTGTGGCGGTGCAACTCTCGATAAATGGAATGCCCGGATCAGGTTGTGGGTCATCGGCGAGTGTGACTTCTCCGCAGTCGACATCCATGGGTGGGAGATTGACC
>CALJSB010000010.1 GCA_937976305.1 uncultured Acidimicrobiales bacterium | reverse complement strand
GTGCCGTCTTGGGTCGATGCGCTCACCGGTGTGGAGACACCGGGAACAACCGCCAAGCCGAGGAGCAGGGCCAACACCGCAATGAACTTTGGGGTTTGTAGGCGAAGCATGTCATGACGTTAGATCGCCCAACGGCAGTCGCGGTTGAGACTCCGTGATTACTGATGTCAAGTCATATTGCCCACCGCGAAACTCACCGCCGGACGGCCCGACCCTTGAGTACCGTGGCCAGTTCGGAGCCCCTGCATCGGGCACCGCCCATGGTCGGAATCGAGCCGAGAAGGGGGAGCATCGATGACTGCGATCAACAGTGAAGAAGCGCAGATTCCCGCTGACGGGTCGATCCTTCGTCTCGGCTTGGGGCTCGTGCGTCGTCAAGTCGCTGCGCACCCCGGCCCCTTTGCCGCCTCGGTCATCGGCGCCGCGTTGTTTGCACTCTTCACCGTCGTCAACACGGTCGTTCTTGGCCGTGTGGTCGACGACGTGGTCACGCCGATCTTCGACGATGACCAGCTCGACCAGGGTTTGGTCACTTCGGCGGTGATCGCGGTCATCGTCGTCACCGTGCTTCGTGTGATCGGGGTGGTGATGCGGCGCTATTTCGCTGGGATGACTGCGGAGCGAGTCACCCGGTCGACCCGCCATCAGCTCACCGATCAATACCTCGGCCTGCCGCTCGAGTGGCACCAGACCCGACCCACGGGCCAGCTGCTTGCCCATGCCGAAGGCGATACCGAGGTGGCGGCGGAAGTGCTGCACCCATTGCCGTTCTCGCTCGGCGTTGCCTTCTTGGCCTTCTTTGCCGCCATCAGCCTGCTGTTGGCCGACCCGCTGCTCGCTGTGGTCGCGCTGGCCATCTTCCCGACGCTGATCCTCTTCAACCGTTACTACAGCGACCGGGTGAAGCATCCGGCCGCCCGTGTGCAACACAGTCTCGGTGTGGCGTCTGCCATCGCCCACGAGAGTTTCGATGGCGCTCTCGTTGTGAAGACGCTCGGGCGAGAGGCCGAAGAGGTCGATCGGTTCGAGGCTGCGGTTGACGATCTGCGGGCCAACCGGGTTGAAGTGGGTTACACCCGTGCTGCGTTCGAGCCCGTGCTCGATGCCCTTCCCAACATCGGCATCGTCGTGGTGCTCGTGGTCGGTGTGTACCGAATCGATGCCGGCGCCCTCCGACCGGGTGAACTCGTCCAGATCGCGGCCCTGTTCTCAGTGTTGGCGTTTCCGATGCGAGTGCTCGGCTTCTTCCTCGAGATGATGCCGCCATCGGTTGTCGCTCAGGCTCGGCTCGATGGCATCTACGAGGCCGAGATCCCGGCCCCTCCCGCTGCACCCGCTGCACTCGAGCAGGGGCCGGTCGGGGTGCAAGCGATCAACGTCGGCGTTGCCTACGGCTCGGCAACAGTGCTCGACGATGTGTCGTTCACCGTCGAGCCGGGCGAGGTCGTTGCGATCGTCGGCTCGACTGCTTCCGGCAAGTCGAGCCTTGTGCAGGTTCTCGCTGGGCTCGTTGCCCCGAGCACCGGTGCGGTTCAGGTCGGTGGCGTCGACATCTCCCAGCTCGACCCGGACAGTCGCACGAATGCCGTTGGGCTGGTGTTCCAAGAGTCGTTCTTGTTCGCCGATTCGATCACGGCCAATATCGACGTCGCTGGTACCGCCACGCAGGCTGACGTCGTGGCCGCGGCCAAGGTGGCAAGCGCAGATGAGTTCATCGAGGTGCTTGACCACGGCTACGCCACCATCGTTGGTGAGCGTGGCGTCACCCTTTCGGGCGGCCAACGCCAACGAGTCGCACTCGCTCGTGCCCTCGTGCGGCGACCCCAGCTTCTCGTTCTCGACGATGCAACAAGCGCCGTTGACGCAGCAATCGAACAGACCATTCTCTCGTCGCTGCAGTCCACCCTGTCGATGACGACAGTGATCGTGGCGCAACGCCTCTCGACCATCGAGCTTGCCGATCGAGTCGTGTACCTCGCCGACGGTTCGGTCGCCGGGATCGGTACCCACGCAGAGCTGCTGTCGATCCCGTCCTATGAGTCGCTGGTGTCGGCCTACGAAGAGGCCTCGTCATGACCGAGCCCCAGACCAGCGAGGCGCAGACCAGCGACCCGTTCAACAATGACGACGGGGCTGGCGAGTCCGCCATCTCGGTCTTGCGTCGTGGCATCGGAGCAAGTCCTGACCTTCGGCGCGGCTTACGGGCAACAGTCCTGATCGGACTACTCGTGGCTGCGGGCCGGCTCGTCATCCCAATCCTGATCGAGCGCACACTCGATCGGGTTCGCATCGACGGCGATGTGGTGTCGGTCGACCTCACGCCGGTGCTGATCTCCGCCGCCATCACACTCGTGATCGTCTTGATCTCTGGGGTCGGATCATGGATTGCCCAGCGCCGCCTGGTGTGGAATGCAGAACGCGCCATCGCCAAGCTCCGCACTGATGCCTTTGCGAAGGTGCACGAACTCTCGGTGGCTGATCACAACGAAACACGCCGTGGCGTGCTCGTGGCTCGCGTCACCTCCGACGCTGACGCGCTGGCCCGGTTCGCCCAGTGGGGGCTGTACGCATGGTCCATCCAACCAACGGTCATCTTGGGGACGATCGCCGTGATCGCCTGGTATTCATGGGTGCTCGCGCTCGTTGTTGTGATCGCGTACGCGCCAGTGACGCCGCTCTTCAAGTGGATTCAGAAGCGGCAGCTTGCGGCCTATGACGCCGTGCGCACCAGCGTGTCCGACATGCTGAGCGGATTCAGCGAGGCCGTCACGGGGGCTGCAGTCGTTCGGGCGTACGGCATCGAAGACCGCACACGCGAGCGACTCCACAACGCAATCGGTGTTCGCTACCGCACGAAGATCAAGGCCAACAAGTACCAGGCGAGTGTCTTTGTCGCCGGTGATCTGTTTGGCGGCATCGCGTTTTCTTGCGTGCTGATCGTGGGCCTGTGGTTCCGAAGCTCGCTCGGGCTCACCGCCGGTGAGCTCGTCGCTTGCCTCTTTCTCACCTCGTTCATCAACGGTCCGGTGGGCGAGATCGGCGAGACGCTCGACCAAACGCAGACGGCCATCGCTGGCTGGCGCAAGATTCTCAATCTGCTCGATCGTGAGCGTGAGCTGATCGACCCCGAGCCCGGTGTGGATGTTCCTGCTGGGCCCGTAGCCGTGGCGGTTGCCGATGTCGGCTTCCGCTATCGCGAAGGTCCTCCTGTGCTCATCGATGTCGATCTCGAGATTCCCGCAAAAACGAACGTCGCGGTGGTTGGCGAAACCGGCTCTGGAAAGACCACGTTCGCAAAGCTGCTGTGTCGGCTCGCTGATCCGGTGAGCGGCACGATCGCGCTCAACGGTGTCGACCTCGCGGCCATGTCGGCAGCCTCTCGGCATCAGACGGTGCGCATGGTTCCCCAAGACGGCTTCTTGTTCGAGACCACCGTTGGCGAGAACATCAGGTTTGGTCGTCCGGGCGCCTCTAATGACGACATTCGAGCAGCAGTCGACGACCTCGGCCTTGGCTCGTGGTTGGCTCGTTTGCCCGACGGGCTCGAAACCGAAGTTGGGGAGCGGGGGAGCTTTCTGTCGGTTGGCGAACGTCAGCTTGTTGCTTTGATTCGTGCGGCCCTTGCCGATCCCGGTCTGTTGATCCTCGATGAGGCGACATCGTCGGTCGACCCCGAAACTGATCAAGCTCTGACAACCGCCATTCGTCGGTTGTCAGAAGGTCGAACGGTCGTGAGCATCGCTCATCGGCTTGCGACCGCTGAGGCTGCCGATCTCATCGTGGTGTTCGATCAGGGCCGCGTCGTACAGCAAGGGCCACACGCTGACCTCGTGATCCGGCCGGGGATCTATCGCCGCCTCCATCAAGCCTGGGAAGGCAACACCAAACGAGCAGCCTGAATTGCCGGCTGATCACGCCTCATCAATCGATGGGCTCAGCGTCACGGTGACGAGTGCAGGAGCTGGCGCTCGAGCCCTTCGATGATGAACTTCATACCGAGTTCGAATTCGGCGTCGCGGTCAACGTGGCTCACGGATCGAGCGGCAAGCGGGAGCTCGGACGGCAGCCCTTTGCGGAAGTTGTCGACCTCCTGCTCGGTGTGACCACCGAGCTCATGGTGGCGGGCGCCGATTTCGGTGAGCGCATGCCCGGTGACGAAGCTAACGATCACGAGCAATGTGCGGTTGGCTTCTATTGGCGAAAAGCCAATAGAAGCCAGCTCGCCGAGGGCTCGTTCTGCCACGGCCATCGAAGAGATGCTGACAATCGGGCGGGTCGCCATCAACGTTGCTGCGCGGGGGTGTCGAAGGAGTGCTTGCCGAAATGACCGCCCGTAGGTGCGCAGACGCTCGGGCCACGGCACGTCGAGCGGACGAAGGTCGACTTCGGCGTAAATCAGATCACACGCAAGGTCGAGCAAGTCGTCCAGGGAGTCAGCATGCTCTTTGACCACTCGGGCGGGGCAGCCAACCTCGCTCGCAACTGAGCCCAGCGATACGGTTTCAGGCCCTCCGGCATCGAGAAGTCGGAGGGCGGCCTGCGCAACGTCTGCTGACGTGACTATCTGTTCACTCATCCCACTCCGAACGCTAGCTGGCAAGCCAACGTCGCTCTGCATCGGGCAGCCAACACCCAGGCCCGACTCGGTGATGGTAGGCGGCGTCGCTCGACGGGATGGATCGGGCCTCTTGTCGATTGCAGATGTACGCCCCGCCGAACGGATGTCTCTAGGATGGTGGTCTTCGCAGCCCTGCGATTTCGACCCAGGAGCAGTCCGTGAGCAAGTCACCCGTTCGAGTCACCGTGACCGGCGCAGCCGGCCAAATCGGCTACAGCCTGCTTTTCCGGATTGCTTCCGGCGAGATGCTGGGTGAAGACCAACCAGTCATCCTTCAGATGCTCGAAATCACGCCGGCCTTGGGTGCGCTCGAGGGTGTTGCGATGGAACTCGACGACTGCGCTTTCCCCCTGCTCGCAGGGACGGTTCAGACCGACGACGCCAACGTTGCGTTCGGTGATGCCGACTACGCACTACTGGTTGGCGCCATGCCTCGAAAAGCCGGTATGGAGCGAGCTGACCTTCTCGCAGCCAACGGTGGCATCTTCGGTCCGCAGGGCCAAGCCATCAACGCCAGCGCCAACAAGGACATCAAGGTGCTCGTGGTCGGCAACCCCGCCAACACCAACGCCCTCATCACGTTGTCGAACGCTCCCGACATCGACCCCCGTCAGATCCAGGCCATGACGCGTCTCGATCACAACCGGGCCATGAGCCAGCTTGCGGCGAAGACCTCCAGCTCGGTCAACGACATCAAGAAGATGACCATCTGGGGCAACCACTCATCGACGCAGTATCCCGACCTGTTCAACTGCGAGGTCAACGGCCAGAACGCCGCCGCGATGATCGACGATCAGGCGTGGCTCGAGGGCGAGTTCATCCCCACCGTCGCCAAGCGTGGTGCCGCCATCATCGATGCTCGCGGTTCATCGTCGGCCGCATCGGCTGCCAACGCTGCGATCGATCACATGCACGATTGGGCACTCGGTACCAACGACGGCGACTGGGTCTCGATGTCGATCATTTCCGACGGCTCCTATGGGGCTCCCGAGGGCATCGTGACGTCGTTCCCCACGACGTGTAGCGGTGGTGATTTCTCGATCGTGCAGGGCCTCGAGATCAACGAGTTCTCACAGTCTCGAATCGACGCAACGTGGGCTGAGCTCTCAGAAGAGCGTGCGACGGTGAACGAGCTCGGCCTGATCTAGTCGGTCGTTCGGCCCGATGGACGGGCCTATTTCAAGAACTTCGACGTGGTGTTGTCGGCGAGAAGTTTGCCGCCGGTCTGATGCGTCGGGCAGTAGAAGACGGTGTATTTGCGGTACTCGACGGTCCGCACCGTGTCGTCACACGATTCGCCTTCGGGGCCAAGACACGGTTCGCCTGATCGATTGTGAACCTTCGAGGGCCGGTCGACGCTCTTTCCGATGTCGTCGAGCGTGCGTTCGTGATCGGTGGCCCGGGCCACCGTCGACAAGATGGCGGCGTGCAATCGATCGATCTCTTCGTCGCTCAACTTCGACGCGTTGGAGAACGGTGAGAGACCGGCCTCGAACAGGATCTCGTTGGTGAGCATGCGCCCGAGTCCGGCGATGATTCCTTGGGTGCGGAGCACACCGTGGACTCGCTTCGAGTTGGCGGCCAGTAGAGCAGCAAGGTCGTCTCGGCTGATGGTGTCGGCCTCTGGTCCGAGGCCAAGCAGTGGGTCTTGATCGATCGGATCGCCGCTGACGGCCCAGACACCCGCCTTGCGTTCGGTCCCGGCTTCAGTGAGCAGCCACGCCTGTTCGTCACCGTTGTTGTCGAAGACCCACCGAGCAATGCCATTGCGAGGCTTCTTCGACTGCTTGGCGTCCGGTCGCAGCCGTCCCCCCTGCATGAGATGCACGACATGCCGAATGTCGTCGTCGAATCGCAAGATCAGGTACTTGGCCCGGCGCTCCACGGCGACAAGTGACGCACCGACTGATCGATCGGCGGGCGGGTCGAAGGTCTTGAGTCCGGCGAAGTTGATCAGCTGGAACTTGGTGAGCGTCGCGCCGGCAAGCGCCTCGGTCATCCGCTCGGCGTGAGCCTGCACTTCGGGCATTTCGGGCACAACAGAACGCTAGTCGCCAACCCGCATTGAAGTTCTAGCTGAAGTCGGTGGCGGCCCGAACAGGTGAGAGGTAGTCGTCGATGTCGGCCATGGCTTTGGTGTGACCCAGTAGCACGCGCACGTCGCCGGCAACTTGCAGGTCACCGCTGAGAAAGCTGCGTTGAGCGCTGAGTGAGCCGTTGGCGATGGCGATGGCGGTCGACCGGCTCATTCGTAGCGTCAGTTCGGCTCGGCTGAGGTCTCGGTGATAGCGGACGGACTCGGGCCCGAGATCCAGCACGTAGGACTCGATTGTCTCGACTTCGGCGGTTTCGTCGGTCACGGCAAAGGCGATGGCGGCGTCGGCGACCGGTTCCATTGGAGCGACGGCGACGTTTGCGGCCTCAAGCCACTCGTCAGAGAGATAGCGCATCAGATCGTTCCACCCGCTGTCGTCAACAAGTTGACCAGTTCATCGCGCGTGGCGAGCTCGGCCTCAATCGGGCGGATGACCATCTCGTCTGCGACCGTCTGCACGGAATCAGCGGCCTTCTTTTTGGCCCGCCGGGCCGCCCGTTTGGCCCCGACGGCCGCGAACTGCCGAGCGATAATGGCGATCAGGAAGCCGAGCAGGGCCCCGATGATGAGCAGCCCGGTCGGTATCGGAACCCCACGCACGTCTGGAGTTGGAAGGTCGGGGAGTTGGAGCCAGGCCACGACAAAGATCGCAATGAGCCATACCAAGCCAACGATGGTGGCCGCCGCCAAGAGCAGCTGCAGAACGCCCACGAGTGACCACCATCGCGGGGAGCGGGCTCGGTGATCGCGCACGGCGTCGCCAACGGCCTGGTCGAGTTCGTCGGCCAGTCGGTCAGCAGGTGGCATCGCCGCCTTGCGGACGATCGTTGGCCACGGTTCGGCCATCGAGGCGGTTGCTTCGTCTGCGACGTTCCGGATGGCAGCCGCAGCCCGAGCCTTCTGGGCTCCGCTGGCCTCCGGGAGCGACGTACGGCCGCCGGTGCCTTCAGCGAGGTGCAACTTGCGGAGCGGGTGAGGGCGAAGACGGCCAACCCAACGGGTGAAGGGCCAGCCTGTGGCCGCTGCTGCGTCGCGGCGGTGGGCTCGGCTCACGGCGTCTGTCACTGTGTCGACGCCCGCCGCACCGGCGAGATCTTCGGCGAGTCGGGCCCGCATCTTGTTGGTGATGTCTTGGCCGGTTGTTTGCCCGGTTTGGGCCAGCAGGTCGCTGGCGGCGGTGGCGACGTCGGCCTCGAGTCGTTGCACGACGGCTTCTTGGCGAGCAACTGCATCACCAAGCACATCTTGGAGTAGGTCGAGTCCCTCGCCGGTAGACGCCGACAGCGCAAGCACCTGACCATCTTCGATGCCGTCGGCCACGAGCAGGCGTCGCAGGTCGGCAATGCAGGCCCGCCGATCGTCAACGCTGAGGCCATCGATCTTGTTCAGCACCATCACCATGACAGCGCCGTGGCCCTTCAGTACGCGCAGATAGTTGTGAAGGGCAGCATCGGCGTACTTCTCGGCGTCGGTCACCCAGACCATCAGGTCGGCCTGTTCGGCAATGCGTTCCATCTCGAGTCGGTGTTCGACTCTGACCGAGTCGTGATCAGGGACGTCGAGAACGACCAGACCGTTGAAGCGTTCGCTCGGCCCGTTGAGATGTCGGTTCTGCACCTCGAGCCAGTCGAGCAGATCGGTTGCGTCGTCACCCCACACGCACGCCAGCGTCGACGAAGTCGTGGGACGACGAACGCCGGTCGTCGCCACCTCAGAGCCGACGAGGGCATTTGTGAGTGACGACTTTCCTGCGCCGGTGGCTCCGAGCATGGCGACGAGGGTGTGTTCAGTTCCGTGCCGAAGCCGATCGTTTGCCTTCTCGACGACGTGTTGGCCGAACGCCACCGCGTCACCGTCGAGACGATCGGCCGCTCGATCAACGGCGCTCTGCAGGGCGGCGATGCGCTCGGGAAGAGCCACGTCGTTCTCAGACGTTCTGCGGAGGATCACGGCAGTAGCCCCATCAGCCGTTTCTTGTTGCGGTATAGGCCGCAATGGCGCTGTGGAGTTCGTCGGTGGTGCCCGGGTCAGACACGGTTCCCCACAGGCGGCTGCGGAAGCGGTTCGCATCGAGATCGAACGCTGTGCCGACTCGGTGGAGCAGTTGCTGGCGGGCCTCGGTCGCAAGGTCTCGCACCGCCTGTTCGCCGAAGATGGCGTTCAAGAGTGTCTGCGAGAGGGCGGCGGTGCCCGATGCGACGGCAACCTCGCCGCCGGTCATGCCGCCCGTCTGAGCGAACAGCACGATCATGAGGGCAACACCGATGCCGTTGACGCCGAGTGCAAGCACTCGAGCAGTGGTTCGTTTGCCTGCGCCTCGCTCCCGCACCAGGTCGAGAACATCGTCTTGCCAGTTTCTGATCTCAGACGAGAGGCTGGCCTTGAGCTCGGGCGACGCCGATTCGAGTGAACGGTCCTCGTCCAACACCTGTGTTCCACCCGGGAGTTCTCTCCAGCGCTCGACAACGTCGAGGGCGGCCCGATCGGCATGGTCGAGGAGAATCTGTTCGAGCGTGGAGGTGATCTCGCCTTGCACTTCAGTGGTTGCCGCCGTGCGACCCTTGATGAAGCCGGTGAGACGGTCGCGGACCTGGCTGATGCGGCTCTGCACCGCTCGCATGAGTTCGGCGGTGCCGATGAGCTCCTGCCAACGATCGAGCACCTCAGAACGGAGCAACGCCCCTTCGACGATGTCTCGCTCGATGTTGCTCTGCGCCTGCCGGTAGACCTCTTCCATTGAGACCCGTAGCGCGTCAGACGCCTCGTCTTGTTGCCGGCTGGCCATCAGCACGCCGTTGGCCCGGTCGGGCACGCTGGCAAGGGCGCCTTCGAGGGTCTTTCGGACGATCGCAGCTCGGCGTTCTGCATCGCTCGCCAGTTCGTCGAGCATGGCTCGAAGCGGCTGGATTGACGGCTCGGCCAGCTGGGCATCGTCGTTCAGCTGCGTCTGCTCAATCGGGTAGATGGTGACGCCGTCGAGGCCGCCCTCGGTGAGCATGCCTTGCAGGTGAGGCACGATCTCGCCCGTTGCGCCCGGAGGCACTCGGTTGATGATCACGGCGATCTCGGTGCCGCGCTCGGTTGCTCGGCGAAGGAAGTCCCAGGGCACCGCGTCGGCGTAGCGAACGGCGGTGGTCACGAACAACCAGAGGTCGGCGGCGGCCAAGAGTTGGGTTGCCAGATCTCGGTTGGCCTCCTCGATCGAGTCGATGTCTGGAGCGTCGATCATGGCCAAGCCGGGCCGCAGCGTGGGCACGGGCCGAATCCGAAGCGTCTGTCCGGTGGCGTCGCCTCGTTCGCCGGTGACTCGAGCCAGCTCGGGCAACACATCGGCTGCGAGAAACCACGGCTCATCGTCAGGGTGACAGATGAGCACCGGTGCTCGGGTGGTTGGCCGCAACACACCAGACGGAGAGACGTCAGCCCGAGCCAGTGAGTTGGTGATGGTCGACTTGCCCGAACCCGTCGATCCGCCAATGACGGCCAGCAACGGCGCATCGAGGCGCTGCATCCGCGGGATGAGGTAGTCGTTGATTTGATCGCGGAGTTCGACTCGTTGGCCCCGCGCTTGACCGATCCCTGAGAGATCGAGCGACAACGTCGCCTTGTTGAGGGCTTCGCCGAGCCCTTTGAGGGTCGCCACCGTGTGGTCCAGCTCGGACATTCGGACCAGGGTAGGAGCTGGCCTCGCAGCCGAGGTTGACCCGCTCGCCCCGACCCCTCGTCGTCGATCGAGGGCTACCGTCGGTTTTGATGGAGATCACGCCGGAACACGAGCGTTGGCAGCAGGCCCCGCCTACAGATGCCGCTGCTGCTGATGCGAGTGCAGCTGCCTGGTCAGAAGGGCATCGGCTCGAACTCGTCGCCAACGATGTGGATCGAGCCATCGTGGTCGAGATGCGGCGTTACCCGGCATCTGCGAGCTCCCGTGTGCGCATCGCCGTGCTCGAACGAGGTGCTCGGCCGATCGGAGTGGTCGACGTCGAACTCCCACCACCTAAGCCAGCCAACACATGGGAAGTGCGGGGCACCGGCATCTGGTGCGAGATGGTGTGTGAGACACCGCTGGTCCACTGGAGTTATGGGCTTGAGGCTTTCGCGCTCGCCCTCGATGAGCCTCGTGACCTCATCGACACCGGCATCGGCCACCGCGTGCCACTGGGCTGGGAGCTCGAGTTCGAAGCCTCCGGGCCCGCCACCTGGCTGGCCGACACGTGTTACGTCCAGGCGGGCACCGGGCACGGTCTGACGTTGTCGGCGGATGGCGAAACAGAGATCGACGGCAGGGCTCGCCGCTGGCACTGGTGGGGCCAGGATGAGCCCTTCCTCGGTGACGCATCGATCGGACCGGTTGACGTCGAGCTCACGGGGGACATGTGGCTGACGAATCCGACCGAGCATCTGGGGTTGACCGAAGTCGGCCTGTCGGTCCTCCGAGAGGCCGGGGAAGGCTGACGCCCCAGTTCGGTCAGTGAGAGGTGTCTTCGGCGAACCGCACGAGAACCAGTGTTGCCGCAGCGGCGATGGCGGCGAGGAGCAACCCGATGCCCAGGTCGCTGATGGCGGGGAACTCGAGCGCCGTGCCGCTCACGACCTCTTCAGCTTCCTCACTCACGACGCCCACGCCGTTGGGCCACGGCCAAAGGACGCGGATCGAGCCGATCATGAGCCCGAGCAACGAGGCGAGCACGGTTTGTTCGTGGTGCTCGAGCAGCCAGTTGAGGAACGATGAGAACAAGGCGAGGCCGGCGATGGCGCCCACGCCGAAGACGGCCAGCTCGGAGATCTCGCCACCGAGCACGGCAGCATACATGCCCATCATCAGCATGATGAACGAGCCCGAAATGCCGGGAAGGATCATGGCGCAAATGGCGATCGCCCCAGTGGCGAAGAAGAACGGCAGGGCCGGCTCGACGATGGCGCCAGCCTGGAACCCAAGGAGGAAGAAGGCGGCGGCAGCGACGATGGCGATGGCTGCGAATCGAGTGCCGTCGCGTGTGGTGATGTTCTTCCAGACGATGACGCAGCTAGCAGCGACCAAGCCGCAGAAGACGGCGGCCACTTCTTCGGGGTAGTCGTGAAGGAGATCTTCCATCGGGTGGCGCAGCAGTGCGAACGCTGTGAGCACACCGACACCGAGAGGAATGATGAAGAACCAATCGATGTCTTTGATGGCTTGAATGCCACCGCTGAAGTCGCCCGTCAGCAGCTTCTTGAGGGCGTGGGCTCCGCCCCGCACGTTGGCGATGAGGCCCTTGTAGATGCCGAAGATGAGGGCGACGGTTCCGCCAGACACGCCCGGAACAATGTCGGCCGCGCCCATGCAGAACCCGCGAAGTGCTTGCATCCCAACACGTTGAATCACGGCGACAAGGTACTCCCAGACAGCTCATATGCTCCATCGGCCAAAAGTGGCCCGCCTTGACTGCCCGCCCGCAGAGGGCGAGGCGCCGGTTGCTTGTCCGTTCAGATCAAGGGGCGGCCCAGCTTGCTCCTATTCGCTTCGCTCAGAAGTCGCGGCGTCTGGCCCACCCCGTGCTCTTCTCTCGACCAGCGTTGACGTCTGGCGACGCGGAGCGAGGGACGAGCGAAGCTCGATCAGTGACAGCCGATCGCGAGTAGCGGTCTGCGAAGCAGACCCAATGTGATAGGCCTCCGTGGCTAACGGCCCGCCCGAAGGGCATCAATAAGCGAGCGAAGCTAGAGGGCTGACAGCCGATCGCGAGTAGCGGTCTGCGAAGCAGACCCAATGTGGTAGGCCTCCGTGGCTAACGGCCCGCCCGGAGGGCAGCAATCAGCGCTGCCCGGCGAGTTTGCGGTTGACCCGCTTTGACTTGATGTAGTCGCGGTTCATGTAGGCGATGAAGTCGAGGCTGATCTCTTTCGGGCAGGCCTCTGAGCACTCGCCGTGATTGGTGCAGCTGCCGAAGAACTGTTCCATGGTTTCGACCATCGCCTCGGTGCGCTTGAACCGCTCGGGCTGACCCTGCGGTAGCGAGTTGAGGTGCCACAGTTTGGCCGAGGTGAACAGCTGGCCTGCCGAGTTGGGGCACGCAGCCACGCATGCCCCACAGCCGATGCACGCCGCAGCGTCCATGGCCGAGTCGGCGGCTTCTTTCGGAATGGGTGTCTCGTTGGCGTCGGCCGCGGTGCCCGTTGGGGCAGTGATGAAACCACCGGCTTCGATCACGGCATCAAGTGGTGAGCGATCGACGACGAGGTCTTTCACGACGGGGAACGCCGCAGCACGCCACGGTTCGATGGCGATGGTGTCGCCATCGGAGAACTTGCGCATGTGGAGCTGGCACGTCGCGGTGCCCCGCTCTTGGCCGTGCGCACGACCGTTGATCATCACACCACAGGTGCCACAGATGCCCTCACGGCAGTCGTGAGGAAACTCGATTGGCACCTTGCCCTCTTGGATCAAGCCCTCGTTGACGACATCGAGCATCTCGAGGAACGACGCATCATCTGGGATGTTGCGAGCCTCGTGCGTCTCGAAGCGCCCTGCAGCATTTGGCCCTTCTTGGCGCCAGATCTGGAGGGTGAGGTTGAGTGTGTTTGCTGACATGTGGTGATTCTCCCGGCCCGTTACTTGTAGGACCGCTGGGTCAGTTCGACGTTTTCGAAGATCAGCTCTTCGGCGTGCTTGGTCTGTGGGGTGTTTTCGTCGTTCCACGCCCAGGCCGACACGTGAGCGAAGTCGTCGTCGTTGCGCAGTGCTTCGCCGCCCTCGGTCTGTGACTCAGAACGGAAGTGACCACCGCACGACTCTTCACGGTCGAGCGCGTCACGGGCCATGAGCTCGGCGAGTTCGAAGAAGTCGGCGACACGGCCGGCCTTTTCGAGGGAACTGTTGAGGGTGTCCGCGTTGCCGAGCACTCGAAGGTCTTTCCAGAACTCTTCGCGCAGGGCCCGGATCTCGGAGATGGCTTTTTCGAGGCCGTTCTTGTCGCGCTCCATGCCGATGTAATTCCAGACGAGCTTGCCGAGCTCGCGATGGAAGTAGTCGGGGGAGCGGGTGCCGTTGATCGACATGAAGGTCTGTGTGCGGTCACGCACGTCTTGCTCGGCCTGTTGGAAGACCGGATCGTCGGTCGAGACCGGATCGGTACCAAGCTTGCCGGCAAGCGAATCACCGATGGTGTACGGCAGCACGAAGTAGCCATCGGCCAAGCCCTGCATCAGGGCCGAGGCACCGAGACGGTTAGCGCCGTGGTCGGAGAAGTTGGCTTCGCCGCAGGCGTACAGGCTGGGGATGGAGGTCATGAGGTTGTAGTCGACCCACAGCCCACCCATCGTGTAGTGAATGGCGGGATAGATACGCATCGGTGTTTCACGCGGATCTTCACCGGTGATGCGCTCGTACATCTCCATCAAGTTGGAGTAGCGCTCCCACACCTTGTCGAGGCCGTCGCGCTCGATGGCGGCGGCGAAGTCGAGATACACACCGTTCTTGAGTGGGCCGACACCCAGACCTTGGTCGACGACGGTCTTGGCGTTTCGGGACGCAACGTCGCGCGGCACCAAGTTGCCAAACGCCGGGTACTTCTCTTCGAGGTAGTAGTAGCGGTCGGCTTCGGGAATGTCGGCAGCGGCACGGCGCTCGTCTGGATCACGAGGCACCCAGATACGACCGTCGTTTCGAAGCGACTCAGACATGAGCGTGAGCTTCGACTGAAACTCATCGGCAGCAGGAATGCAGGTGGGGTGAATCTGCGTGTAGCACGGGTTGGCGAAGTGGGCTCCCTTGCGGTGCGCTCGCCACGCCGCCGTGACGTTGCAGGCCATGGCGTTGGTGCTGAGGTAGTAGACGTTGCCGTAGCCACCGGTGGCCAGCACAACAGCGTGGCCGGAGTGCGAGGTGATCTCGCCGGTGAGCAGGTTGCGGCACACGATGCCGACCGCCTCGCCGTCCTTCGTCACCAAGTCGAGCATTTCCATGCGGGTGTGCAGCTTCACCTTGCCTGCGTTCACCTGGCCCATCATCTGCTGGTAGGCACCGAGGAGGAGCTGCTGGCCGGTTTGGCCGCGGGCGTAGAAGGTGCGGCTCACCTGGGCGCCACCGAATGAGCGGTTGGCGAGCAGGCCGCCATACTCACGGGCGAAGGGGACGCCCTGGGCGGCCATCTGGTCGATGATGTCGACCGAGACCTGCGCCAGCCGGTAGGTGTTGGCCTCACGGCCTCGATAGTCGCCACCCTTGATGGTGTCGTAGAAGAGGCGGTAGACGCTGTCGCCGTCGTTGCGGTAGTTCTTGGCGCCGTTGATGCCGCCCTGAGCCGCAATCGAGTGGGCCCGGCGGGGCGAGTCGTGGAACGTGAACGCCTCGACCTCATAGCCGAGTTCGCCAAGGGTCGCGGCCGCAGAAGCGCCAGCAAGCCCGGTGCCCACGACGAGCACCTTGAACTTTCGCTTGTTGGCCGGGTTGACCAACTTGACGTCGAACTTGTGGTTGTCCCACTTGTCGGCGAGTGGTCCCTCAGGAACCTTGGAATCCAGAACCATGGCGTTCTCTCCTGTTGTGATCAGCCCTCGCTGATGCTTACCTCGGGGTCACCCGGTTCGATCATTCCGGACAAGATGGCGATCGGGAAACTGAGGTTCCCGATAAGGATGGCACCGGCGAGACCACCGGCGACCAATCGGCGGGCGCTGTTCCACCGGGGATTGTTCAGCCCGAGGCTCTGGAACATGCTCCAGGCTCCGTGGAAGATGTGCACGGAAAGGGCGATGTTGGCCACGATGTAGATCAGGCCAACCCACCAACGTGAGAGGCTGTGCCCGAGGTTGTTGTAGACCTCGCCTCGTTCCCATTCGGGGCTGATGAAGCTCCAGCCCCAGGTGAGATCGGCGAGGTGGAACACGAGGTAGAGGGCCACGATGATGCCGGTGACACGCATGGTGCGTGAGGCGAAGTTGGCGGCGAGCCAGTCCTGCTTTGATTGGTAGCGGCTGCCAGACGCCTGGTTCATGCGAGTGAGCGTGTAGGCCGAGTGGATGTGAAGACCGAAGGCGCCGATGAGCCCGAACCGCAGCAGCCACAACAAGTAGGTGCGGGGGAAGAGCGGCACGAGGAGCTCTCGGAGGAACTCGCCGTAGAGGTCGATGTCCCACACGGCTTCGCCGTTGTGTTCGACCGCACCGAGATACAGCTTGAGGTTGCCGAGCATGTGGAACAGCACGAACCCCAAGATGATGAGGCCGGTGACGGCCATGACCCACTTTTTCCCTACTGCGGTTTGGTAGAGGTTGAGCGGAAACGGCAGTTCTTTCCGCTTCTTGCGAATGGGGTTCGCAGCTGACCTCTGAACCGTTGGTGCGGCCACGCAAGCCTCCTCAGCTTCGGTGCGTATCCGGGCGATGACGACGGTAGTCGGAACCGACCTTTTTCACCTAAGTGTTACGGCGTTTTTACACACCGGTTCGTTTCAGGGTTTCCGCCGGCGGGATCACGACAGTTTGATACCGATTTGTTGCCGACCACTCGGCTGCTCTGAGCTCGAGGTCGATGGTGAGCAGCCCATTGAGCGGCGGCACCTCGAAGCTGAGTGTGCCGGCGAGCTGGCAGGTGTCGGCGGGTAGGTTGCCACGCCAGGATTGGCTCTTCTCCCATGTATCGCAGCGGGCGATCGCAGTGACGGTGACGTCTTCGAGTTCGGTGGGCAGGTCGCTCACGGTGTGCACATCAAAACTCAGCTGTTCGCCAGCCGAGGTGATGTGAGGTGGCACGTCAGTGACAACCACGACCGGTCGGCACGCATCGGTCAAGGCCGAGAAGGCCAGCTTTGGCGTGCGGTCGAATCCGAGAACACCGAAGCCTCCTTCGGGTTCGGCGTCGGCAAGCGCCACCAGGCAGAAGCCGCCGGTTGGTCGGTATTTGAGCCGCCTCAGCGTTTCGATGTGGCGGCGGATCAGGTCGGCTTGGTAGGCCCGCGTCGCGAGGGCCCAGGCCATGCCATCGCCGTAGGCCCGCCGCGGCAGGTAGCGCTCGAAGGCACCCGCTTGGGCCCGGGGCCAGGTTGGCTCATCCTCGTCCCACCACCGCTCGTCAACCGATTGGGCGCCGAAACCGCCGAGGAATCCACCGAGCCGTGGCCACGATTTCAAAACTTCGGTGAGGTCTTCGGGTGTGCCGTTGTGCCATCCGAGCCACAGGTGCGTGTCGGAGCCAGAGGTGTCAGTGAGCATTGGCAGGCTGCCGGAGCGGGCGATCACGGTGCGGCTGGGGTCGGCTGATCTGAGCTCGCGGCGAATGATCGGATCCAGCACCGATCGGTTCCAGCTCGGCAAAATATGGCGACCGAGACTGCGGCCAAAGGATGGAAGTGGGGGAGCAGCGCCACGGCCGTCTTCGTCGGCGGTTTCTGGCTCGGGCAGCGGTTGACCGTTTGGTTCCTCATGGGCGCACCACACGGCAACGGATGGGTGATGACCGAGGAGGTCGACGGCTTCTCGGGCCGTGGCTCGGGCCGTGCGTCGCGACGTGATGGCATAGCCGCCGACCAGAGGCAGGTCTTGCCACACGAGCAGGCCGAGCCGATCGGCTTCCTCATAGAGGGCAACCGGAGCAATGTGGCCGTGAACGCGAATGAGGTCGAGGCCGGCAGCTCGGACCGACGCAAGGTCTTCGGCTATCTGTTGCCGGCTGAACGAGGCCAGGAACCTGCTCTGGGGGCCGATGCTGATCCCCTTGGCGAAGAGTCGCTCGTCGTTCACTCGCCAGGTGAATCCGTCTCCGCTGACCTTCCTGAGTCCAGTGCGCCACTCCTGTCGGTGCGACCGATTGCTGTCTGTGTCGTTCACCACGACCGACACGTCGTACAGCGGTTGATCACCGCGTGTTGCCGGCCACCACAGTTCGGGCTCGTCGATCTGGGTTTCCCACTCGAAGCGATTCTCGCCCTGGGCCGCCTCGAGGGTCTGGACCCCTCCAGCGACGGCCTTGCCGTGCGGCCCGGTGACGGAGGTGATCACTTCGATCTCACCCGCCGCGTGGGAGTCGAGAACCACACGGTGCTTCAGGGTGGCGTTGCTCAGGTTGGCGCTCGTGCACAGCATGCGGGCGTGCTGAATGGCGACAGGGCCCGTTTCTTCAAGCCGAATGGGTCGCCAGATGCCGCCAGGGCAACCGGCGGGAGCGAGCGGCCCAGCCTGGAGCGAGCCGGTGAAGGTCTTCTTGGCTCGGCTGTCGCCCTGCTCGGATGCGCTGACCTCAATCGAGATGACGTGCTCGTTGCCCTGGGCCTTCAAGAGAACGTCGGTGACATCGAACCGGTGTGGCACGAAGTAGCCAGTCGTCGTACCGATGTAGCCGCCGTTGAGCCACACGTCGCTTTGAGCGATCACACCGTCGAGGCATAGCCAGGTGCGAGTCGGCGCTTCAGCGGTGTGGTGAGTGAACGAGCGCCGATAGAGGATCGGCCCGTCGGTGTCGACAAAAGCCGGCGTCTGACCCCAGTGACCGGGAACCTGCACCGTGGCCCAGCTGCTGTGGTCGAGGTCGGGGTCGGCGCCCGTACGGATCAGATCTTGATCCACAACGGCTGCCGCCCATGTTCCCCCGAGGTCCATCGAGTGATCCTAGTTGGGTATGGCTCGACGCGAAGTGCCCGTTCTGGCGGCGTTGGCTAGGGTCCGAACGTGGACGATCGACCAGACACACTCGGCTCGCTACGTGCTTCGGGGTGGGAATCTCGAACCGTCAAGGACGAGATTCGCCAGCACGCCATCGAGCGCATTCGAGCCAACGAGCCACTGTTCCCAAGCGTGCAGGGCTACGAAGACACCGTGCTTCCGCAGATGGAGCACGCCGTGCTCGCCGGGCACGACATCGTGTTGTTGGGTGAGCGGGGCCAGGCCAAGACCCGCATCATCCGTGGTCTGACGGGCTTGCTCGACGAGTGGATGCCGATCATTGCCGGGTCAGAAATCAACGACGATCCGTATAACCCGATCTCAAAGCATGCTCGCGATGCGGTGGCCGAACACGGAGACAACACGCCGATCGACTGGGTCCATCGTGATGATCGCTTCGGTGAGAAGTTGGCAACGCCAGACACATCGATTGCCGACCTCATCGGCGAAGTCGACCCCATCAAGGTGGCAGAGGGTCGGTATCTCTCCGACGAGCTGACGCTTCACTACGGCCTCGTGCCTCGCACCAACCGTGGCGTGTTCGCCATCAACGAGCTGCCCGACTTGGCCGAACGCATTCAGGTCGGCCTGCTCAACGTGCTCGAGGAGCGCGACGTGCAGGTGCGTGGCTACAAGGTCCGTCTTCCGCTCGACGTGATGCTGGTGGCGTCGGCCAACCCCGAGGACTACACCAACCGCGGCCGCATGATCACGCCACTCAAAGATCGTTTCGGCGCGCAGATTCGCACCCACTATCCGCTCGAAGTCTCGACCGAGATGTCGATCGCCGATCAAGAGGCCGAGATTCCGGGCCTTGCCGACAACGCTGACATGCCGGTGGTGATCCCCGACTTCATGAAGGAGTTGATCGCCAACTTCTCCCACGTCGCTCGTTCGAGCTCGCACGTCAACCAGCGCTCGGGTGTGTCGGTTCGTCTCACGGTCTCCAACCTCGAAACCCTCGCTGCTGCTGCCACTCGTCGGGCCCTCTTGCTCGGCGAGTCCATCGCCGTGCCACGGGTGTGTGACCTCGATGCGCTCGTTGCTTCGACCGCAGGCAAGGTCGAGGTCGAAGCGCTCGACGAAGATCGCGACGGCGAAGTGATCGACCATCTTCTGCGTTCGGCCGTGCTCGCCACCTTCAAAGACTTGGTGTCTGGCGAAGGCGTTCGCCAGGTTGCCGATTCGTTTGATGAAGACACGGTGGTCAACACCGGCGCCGACGTGTTGGTGACCGACTACACCGCCCTCGTCGGCCGAGAGCCAGCCTTTGCTGGCCCGGTTGCTGAGCTGCTTGGCGATGATTCCTCGCCCGAGGCCGTTGCCTCAGCGGTCGAGTTCATTCTCGAAGGTCTGCACCTCTCGAAGCGTCTGAACAAGGACGCTGTCGGGGCTCGGGCGGCCTACCGCGGACGCTAGCGAGGGGACTGGTCCCCATTCCGCAGACGCGGGCCCTCTCATACGTTCGGGGGTATGGCAGACCAGATTCGTATCGCCTATGACAACCTCGCTGCAGTAGCCGACACCTCACTTGGTGTCGTCCACGACTTGCGCAACGTTCGCCGTCCCGGCGATGTCGATCTGAGTGCGTCTCCGGCAACAAGCCGGGGGTACACCGAGTTCGAGAGCGCGTGGGACAAGCGGCGAGACGAGATCTCTGAAGCGCTCGACACCGTGGCCCAGGCTCTTGCCGGCATTGCCCAGGTGTTCGCCGATGCCGATGCGCAGATGTCGGCCGAGCTTCGGGGCGAAGGCGGTGGATCGTGAGCGGTGCGACCGTGAATCTGCCGTGGTCGGAGGTTCTCGACGTCAGCGGCCCGCCCATCGAGGCCAACGAAGCGACGTTCTTTGATCTGGCCGACTTCTTCACGACCCTGAAGGAAGACACCCAGCTGGTTGCCGACGCCTTCACCGGCATCGTCAACGACGCCAACACCGACTTCCAGGGCGAGGCCGCGGAGGCCTTCGCCACGATGGTGGGCGATCTGGGATCGACGCTTGGCCTCGTGCCAACAACGGCCGATGAGGCTGCCGGTTTCTTGCGTTCTCACGGCACCGAACTCGAGGCGCTCAAGGTCGAAGCGAACGCCGCCCTTGGTCGTGCGAATGCTCGCTACGGCGCCGTGCAGCAGGCGAAGGCCGACCTCGAAACAGCACGGGCAGGCCGTAACCGGTTGCAAGATCAGGTCGACAACTTCGACGCTGTGGTGTGTGGCGATGAAAGCCACCGTGTGCAAGCGCAGCTTGATCTCGAGACGGCGTCGAGCGGCGTGCGAAGGGCCGAAGGGAGCCTGTCCGATGCGGAAGGTGCGCTCGCTCGATCGAAGACGGAGTACGACGGACTCGTCGACGACTATCGGGTGCTCGACAATCGCACCTGCACCGAGCTCGACAACATCGCCCTTGGCGATCTCTCAGACCCGAGCTGGTGGGAACAGGCGTGGAACGGCATCTCGGGCTTTGTCGTCGACGTGCTGACCGACATCTTCGTTGGCGGATTCGAGTTCTTCGCCGGCCTGGTCACGGGCGACTGGGAGCGCATGCTGTGGGGCTTAAGCGACTTTCTGAGCGGCGTGCTGACCGTGATGACGATCATTGCCCTGTTCACTCCCTTGATCGGCCCCGCCTTCATCCTTGCCGTTGCTGCATTTAAGCTTGTCGTCGACTTCGTGCTCTTTGCGAGTGACTCGACCAATCCGAGGACGGGTGAGCAGATCACGAAAACGGACTTGGCCTTCACCGCGCTCACGGTGGCTGCGAGCGGGGCGGGTGTCTGGCAGGCAGGCCGAGCGCCAGTCAACGCAGCGGCGACGGCGACGAACTCCACAACTGCGCCTGCGCGAGGCCAAGGAGCGCTCTGGGATCTGGTTCGATCCGGACCAGGAGCACCGCTCGGAACGGGTCAGGTCGCACGGGTTTCTGATGGGCTCAGGTCAGGAGTGACCACAGCAAGTTCGCAGGTCGTGACCGCTCCGAGTGTTGCAGCCGCCTCGAGTCGGACGGCTGTGACGGCGGTACGCACCACGGTGAACGTGGCGCCAGACGCTGTTCAGATCGCTTCCACCGCCCAGACGGCCATCGGTACCATCGACTCTGTGATGGATCACTCCGCTGCTGCGGCGCCGCTCTTCGACGAGACCGCAACGGTGTCGTCTGTGGCCGTTGCCCCGCCGATTGCTGGCCAGATCACCGACCTGGACGGCGCAGTCACGACACCCAGCGCAATCACACCCAGCGCAACGCCGCCCGGTTACGGCATCGTCGTCCTGGTTCCAGCGGTCGAAGAATGATCCCGATCTCGCCCCCGACGATGCACCAAGATGGAACGCTGAATGTGACAGAACCATCCACCTTCAAGTGCTTCGTGCATCCGAGGCCCAACTACATCTTCAGCCGATCAGCGACAGTCTCGCTTGACAACAGCGAGATGATCGTGATCGACGCGCGAGGTGTCGAGGTTTTCCGATCACCACTCGCTGAACTGAGGCTCGGACGCGGCCCCGTCTATTCCCCAGCCGGGATGCCATACGACATGTTTTGGGGGCCTGATGAATCTCTCTTGCGTCTGGCGTTCTCCCGGACGATTCTCCGCACGTTCCTCGTGTTGTGTGGGTTGCTGCTCACCTTGGGAGTCCTCGGCAATGTTGCCCGGGCCAACGAGCTCTTCAACCTTGCTGTCGCCCTGTGCATCATGGTGCCTGTCTTCTGGTTGGCACAGCGATCGGCGCGCTCTCACAATCAGGCTGCGTTCGAGCAGCGCTTGGCTGAACTCGAACCCTCGTTTTTCCAACGAGAGCTCGTGCCGATGCCGCACGCCACGACCGGCATCGGACGCCTCTGGTTGATGGCTTTTGTGGCGCTCTACATCTTCATCGGGTCGGCGCTCATTGCGATGCTGTCTTCGGAGATCTACCGACCGAATGCTCCGACCCCCGACCCGGAAGGAGCGTCGTTCCGGATCTCGGTGTTTATCCTCTCTGTCCTGGTGTTGGCCGTGCACTGCTACCGACATCTGAAGCCGTATCGACCGTGGGCCACGGCGAAGTTCGGGGGCTACCAGAACATCGTCGACCTCGTGATGGTGCCGTTGCTCCTTCTCCTCACGCTCGCCGTGATCGCCACCGGGCGACTCATCACCGGGCTCTGAAGCGTCCCGAGCGGGGACCGGTCCCCATGTTCACAACACGGGTGCTGTCATAGCTTGCGTGCATGGCAGTTCGCACCAACCCGTTCACGATTGACTCCTACGCTCTGACGCTCCCGAGCCAGTGGTCTGAGGTGCCGCTCGAGGCTGATGAGCGCTCAACGTTCATCGCCGATGCCAAAGCTGAGTTGGCGAAGGCCGACGGGTGGACCAAGACCCACGAACGTCGCTTCGACCTGTCGCTCACGCAGTATGACCACGCCCTCCAAGCGATGAATGCGTCGTTTGCTGCCACCTACGTCGATGTGTGGCCAGCAGACGAGGTGACGGCCGAGCTCGGCGCCGACGACAGCGGCGAGCCGCTCCTCGTCACCGCGAGTTGCGCAATGGGCACGATCTCACGGAGGGGTGTCGGCGAAGACCTCCCACTCACAGCGCCGACGTTGCTCATGGCGGTTGCCAACGAGCGGTCAAAGGTGCCGGTCGACCCTCGTGTGCTCGGGGCAACCGATCTCGAACCACCAGCGATCGTCGAACTCGACGCTGGCCGAGCAGTGCGAGTGCGACGCCACCAGTTCGTACGCACCAGCTTGGGCAAAGCCGACGGCGTCTTCACTGAGACGTATCTCGTACCCCACTCTGAGGATGGCGACCACGCCTGCATTCTCAGCTTCGGCACGACGAGCGTGAAGCTCACCACCGATTTCGCCGCTCTGTTTGCCCGTATCGCCGAGACCCTTCGCTTCTTCACGCCCGACCAGTCGACCGTTTCCGAGAGCTGAGTGGCCCGTGAGATTGCCCATCAAGCACGGTCGTCGTGCCCATTCATCAGTGTGTGGCCGGCCGGTTCGCTGGTAGCCGTGGTGGATACAAACGAACCTGACGAGACAAAGACCAGCCGCAACCTCTTGCCGCTGTTCCTTGCGTTTCTCGGCGGACTCGTCCTGAGCCTCGGGTTGCTCGGCGCATTCCTCATCGGTCGTTCGTCGAATGAAACAGAGACGACCTCGTCGCCGACGACGTCTGATCAGATCTCGCCGACAACAGTTGCCGAGGCAACAACGACCGAGGCTCCGACAACGACGGAGGCTTCGTCGACGACGGAGGCCCCAACCACCACGACCGAGGCGCCAACAACGACGACCGAACCCGAGCCGGTGGAAGACGAGTCTGCGACCGGAGACGTCGAGACCACCGAGGGAACGGACGGCAACCGCATAGCTCGGCTCAGCAACGGCGTGCTCACGCTCGAAGGCGCCGTCCCCTCAGAGGAGATCGCCAACGAGATCGCCTCACGAGCCGAGGCGATCCTCGGCGAAGGCAACGTGATCAACAACTACGAGATCGACCCTGACATCCCGTTTGCTGACTCAGGTCCACTCGTTGTCGAAGACTTGATTCTCTTCCCAACCTCGTCAGCCGAGATCAACCCGGCCTTCACCCCGCTGCTCGATCTGGGCACGTCGCTGCTCGCGCAGTTCCCCAACGTGACGATCACCGTGGTAGCTCACACCGATGCGGTGGGTCCGGCTGAACAGAACCTTGCGCTTTCACAAGCCCGAGGCGAGGCCGTGCAGGCCTTCTGGGCGGCGCAGGGAGTTGACCCCGCACGCATCACGGTCGACGCACGGGGTGAGAGCGACCTGCTCGTGCCGACCGACGGTGCCGAACAAGCCAACCGTCGGGTCGAGTTCATCATCACCGGCCTGCTTGGCTAGTAGCGGCCGAGCCGCTCGAGCAACAGCGCATAGAAGCGGTCGGTGTCGACCTCACGAATCCACCGGCAGTTCGGTGCATTCTTCGTGACGCCCCACCAATCGACCGAGGTCTGCCCCATGGTTTTCTCCGACCCGGTCTCGACTTCGACAAAGCAGTCTTTGCCGTCGTAGATCGACGGATCGAGGAGATACGCAATCACGTTCGGATCGTGCAGCGGTCCACCGTTGGTTCCGTACTTCTCTTCGTCGAACCGTTCGTAGAAGGTCAGCATCTCAGCTGAGGCCACACCCACCGGTGTGCCGAGATTGCGGACGGCCGCGATCCACTCCTTGGTCATCAGCGCTCGATGGGTGACGTCGAGACTGTGCGCCACGATCGGCACGCCCGAGGTGAACACGACGTGGGCGGCGTGTGGATCGACGTAGATGTTGAACTCGGCGGTCGGGGTGATGTTGCCGCCTTCCCAATACGCGCCGCCCATCAACACGATCTCGCGGATCTTCGGCACGATCGTCGGCTCTTTCACCATCGCCATGGCGACGTTGGTGAGCGGACCGACCGGGCACAGCGTGATCTCGCCGTCTTCGGCGCCGAGCAGCGTGTCGATGATGAAGTCGACGGCGTGCTCAGGCTGCACCGCCATAGTTGGCTCGGGGAGGTCGGGCCCGTCGAGGCCGGTCTTGCCGTGCACGTGTTCGGCGGTGACGAGCTCACGAACCATCGGCCGGGCACAACCCTCGAACACGGGCGTCGTCGGCTGATCGGCCAGTTCGCAGAGCTTTCTGGTGTTGCTGAGCGTGAGTGGTAGCGGCACGTTGCCGGCGACCGTCGTGATGCCGAGCACCTCGAGTTCGGGTGAGACAAGGGCGACGAGAATGGCAATGGCGTCGTCCTGACCAGGGTCGGTGTCGAGGATGATCTTGCGCCGGGCAGGCAGCGTTGTAGTCACGCCTGGAGGCTACGTGAAGTACGCTCTCCCGGCGATGGCCTTATGCGGCGATCCATCGTGGAGGGGACCATGAGCAACCCAGACATCTTCGTGAGTTTGGCCTACGCGCTGTATGTCGTCGCCCCAGCGATTCGCGATGAACTCTGGCTACGTGCCACGTTGCTCGCCAACAGCATCGCCTTCGCGATATGGGGATTGTGGATCGAGACAACGCCGGTTGTCGTGGCCAACGCACTGTTCGCACTCATGAGCTTGCGTCAGCTCTACCGGGTGTGGAGCGAACGCCGACCCGTCTACCTGAGCGACGAGGCTGAGATCGTGCACGATGCGGTATTCGAACGGATGGGCCGGAGAGAGTTTGCGCGGCTCTGGATGAGCGGCCATGACGTTGTTGATCCGGGGTCGCTCACCACGCTCGGGTCGCCAGTGGCTGAACTCTGGGTGGTGGTCGAAGGAACAGCTGAGGTGTTCCTCGCATCAGGCGAGCGAGTCCACCGCCCGGCACCGACCCTCATCGGCGAGATCACTGCCCTGTCGGAAAGCGACGGCGCCCACGCCACAGCGTCCGTTGTTGTCGACCGCGGTCGAGTACGTCGGTGGGCTCGCTCTGATCTCAACGAGTTGTTTGCCGCACACCCCGACGTCGAGGCTCAGATGCTGCGCGGCCTGTCTGCGACCCTCGCAGCCCGGATGATCGCTAGAGAAGGCCAGCTGAGTAAACCCGAGGGCGGGGCGGTCAGCGAAAGCTGACGAATCGCTCGGCTGGCTTCTTCAGCTCACGGTTGGAGTCGACGATGCCCGGCCGCAGTGCGTCGCCGTGTTCCCAGTGCCATCCGTCGATGGGGCTTGCTTGCCACCAGGCTGCCGCGTCGTGGCGGTTCGACAGCTCCATTGCGACCGTGAGGCCGTCTGACTGCTCCACGTCGTCGTCTCCCGCGGACACTCCGGCGAGGTCGGCACTCACGATGAGGGTTCGCTGGCCGGCGAGGTCCCGTGCTCGACTCAACGACTCGTCGTGCGCTTCGTCAAGAGGCACTGAACTGTGAGACCACCCGCCGGTGCCATCAACCTCAACGGGCTGGCGCAAATGCACGAGCACTGCGTCGTACGCATCCCGCAGCGGCTCTGACGATTCTGACGGCAGTCCGGGGACGACGATTTCGCCATCGACAACCGCCCGCTCGATGGTTCGCCAACTCACTTCCTCGAGCCACGCGCCGTGCGGTGTTGCCTTCACGTCGTCTGGTTTGGCCCGCACGTTGCGCCCCGTGAGCGACAATGCGATCGGCGCCGTGCCGGCGAGCAGCCGAACGGCCTCGGCCTCGGCCTTCAACACATCGATCACGGCTTGGCCCGCATCGCCGGTGTCGGCCCGGCCCGGAGGGGCAACGCCGAGCAGCTCGCCTCGCAGCGCTCGCCGGATCGGTTCTCGCTGCGGCACCCACCCGGCAGCGAGATCTCCGAACAGCTCGCCAACGAAGTCGACGTAGCGGGGCCACAGCAAGGTGCGGGCCCGACGGTCACCGAACCCGCCCTCGTCGTCAGCAAACCAGCCGGGAAGGGTGCCGTCGACCAGGCAAATCCACGGCCGAAGCTCTCTGGCCACCATCTCTTCAAGCAGCGTGCGGAAGCTCTCGATCTCGAGATGTGCTCGCTCGCGTTCGGTTGGTTGCAGCCGAGCCCACTCCGCCGTCACGGCAATCTCACGGACACCGAGTGACTTCAGCAGGTCAACGTCTTCGAGGCGGAGACCGGCGAGGTTTTGGGGCGTCGGAGCGCGGCCACGATCGACCCAGCGGGCCCAGTCTTCGCGCCCGCTCAAACCGTTGAGTTCGGCCGAGGTGAGAAAGCCGCCCAGTTGCATCGCTTGACCCTAGGTCGAGCGGAACGGGCTGGTTGTGTTAGCAACAGGGCATGGGGTTGTCGGGGATTCGCGTCGTTGAGATCGGCGAGATGGCGGCCGCCCCCTACGCAGCTCGAGTATTCGCTGACGAGGGGGCCGACGTCATCAAGGTCGAGCCGCCGAGCGGCGACCGAGCCCGCGCTGCCGATGGCTTGTTTCTTGGTCTCAACACCAACAAGCGCAGCGTGGTGCTCGAGCTGGATGATGCGGCGGGTCGTGTGGCGCTCGCGGCCTTAATCGGCGAGGCCGAC
Organism: uncultured Acidimicrobiales bacterium; assembly: GCA_937976305.1. GTDB lineage: Bacteria > Actinomycetota > Acidimicrobiia > Acidimicrobiales > SZUA-35 > CALEWY01. The sequence goes on along the minus strand of CALJSB010000010.1, from coordinate 31,214 downwards.
ATCGTGATCCACGATCTCGCCCCGAGCCGTGCGAACCAGGTCGGGCTCAACCCAGAGGAGCTTCAGGCCAAGCACCCGCAACTCGTGGTGTGCGCCATCACGCCCTATGGCTCGTCGGGTCCCCATGCGGAGTGGCGGGGCGAAGAGCTGAACGTCGTGTGTGCGGGCGGGTGGGCCTCGCTGAGTCCTGGGGCGCTGAAGGATCCGGAGCTTCCGCCGCTCAAACCGGCTGGCTACGTGGCCAACATGCAGGCTGGCCTCGCTGCGGCCATGGTGACGCTTGCTGCGTTCGATCGAGCTGACCAAACCGGCGTTGGCGATGTCATCGACTTTTCAGTGCAGGCCCACGTTGCGTCGATGCTCGAGACGGCCATTCCGTTCTACACCTACACCGACAAGATTCAGGACCGCTTCGCCACCCGTATCCGGAACCCGTGGTTCATACTCGAAGCAGCGGACGGGCTCGTGTTGATTGTCACCGTCGAGGACGATCAGTGGGAGCGCCTTGTCGAGATGATGGGCTCGCCGGCGTGGGCGTTGCAGCCAGAGTTCGGCAGCTTCGAAGGTCGGGCCGCGAACGCCGCGGCGCTGCGGACACACATGGCGGCCTGGGTGAAGCAGCACACGGTTGATGAGCTGTTTCACGATGGGCAGGGACGACGCATCTGTTTTGCTCCGGTGTTTTCGATGGCCGACCTCGAGCAGCAAACGCATTTGATTGACCGTGAGTTCTTCCACCGGATTGAGCACCCCGGCGTCGGCTCGATCAAACACATGGGGCCCGGCGCCCGCCTCGCGCCGAGCTCATGGAGTTTACGCACGGGAGCACCTCAGCTCGGTGAGCACGCCGGAGCCCGGTTTACCGATCGCGGCACCCCCAAAACGCCCCGGCCCAACGAAGCAGCGATAGCCAGCCGCCCGCTCGACGGCGTGAAGGTCATCGACTTCTCGTGGGTATGGGCCGGGCCGTTCTGCACGCTTCAGCTCGCTTACCTCGGCGCAGACGTCGTCAAGATCGAATCGTCGAACCGGGCCGGCCTCGGCCGACGCTTGCCGATCCACCCACCAGGCGTTCCGGTCACGCTCAATAGCTGCGGCTACTTCAACCAATGGGATCAGGGAAAGCGGAGCATCGACATTGATCTGACCCAGGCCGACAATCTCGACCGGGTGCGCGATCTGATCCGCGAGGCCGACGTGGTGGTCGACAACTTCGCCACTGGGGTGATGGCCCGGATCGGCCTCGGCGACGACGAGCTGCGGGCTCTCAATCCCGACGTGATCATCGCCTCGATCACCGGGTTCGGGCACGACGGCCCGCTCAAGAACTACATGGGATATGGCCCGACGACGGCACCGCTCTCGGGCATCACGGCACAGACCGGCTACGTCGATGGCGTGCCTCGCGAAGTCGGCATTGCGTTTGGCGACCCGGCCGCCGGGCTCAGCGCAGCCCACGCGATCGTGTTGGCCTTGGTGTCCCGCCGGCGCACTGGGATGACCCGCCGTATTGACTGCTCGCTGTGGGAGGCAACGGCAGTCAATGCCGTCGATGGCTGGACGAACCACGCGCTCGGCAGAGAACCGGCGCAGCCGATGGGCAACCGGCACCCCGTATCGGCCCCGCAGGGTTGCTTCCGGTGCGCCGGTGACGACGCCTGGGTGTCGATTGCCTGTGTCGACGATGACGACTGGCAGAGCCTGGCCTCGATCATCGACCCCGAGCTGCACGCCGACCCTCGCTTCGATACGGCGGCCAATCGCAAGCTGAACGAAGCCGCTCTCGAAGCCGCCATCACGATGTGGACCAGCACCCGCGAGCCTTGGGCCGTCGCTGATGAGCTGCAAGCCGAGGGGATCGCCGCGTACCCCTCACTGGACATCGCCGAACTCGTCGCCAGCGTGCAGCTGAATGCTCGCGACTTCTTTGCTCAGCTCGACCACCCAGAGGTTGGTCGCCGTACCCACACCGGTGCGCCTTGGCTGATGCAGCGCAGCCCTACCGAGATTCCTCGGCCGGCGCCGTTGATCGGGCAACACAACGCGGAGGTGCTGGGCGCAACCTCCATCTGACGAGAGGCCGATCTGACGAGCTATCTCTCGTCGAGATCGAACGCCTGCTTGATGGCGGCGATCGTCGGCTCGGCATCGTCTTTGATCATCAGGCTCGGGATCCCGAGGGCCTCAGCCCCTTCGACGTTGTGGGCCATGTCGTCGACAAAGAGGGCATCACCGGGTTCGAGCTCGAACGCTTCGAGGATCGTGGTGAAGAACTCGGGCTCGGGCTTGCGGTGGCCGATGAGCGCAGAGTTGACGATGGCGCCGACGAGACCGGGCTCGAGATAACGACGAGCCAAGATCTCTTGCCCCGATCGGAAGTTGTTGGTGGCGAGCACAACGAGCACATCGGCCTCGCGAAGCTCGTGCAGCAGCTCGATCATCTCAGGGCGGTCCTCGCCATCGAAGAACGAGGTTTCGGTCGGGTCGAAAAGACGCCCTGCCCCAGGAGCTTGTTCTTCGAGAAAGTCCCGAAGATCGTCGTCGTCGATCTCGCCCCGCTCGGCCTGCTTGAAGATCGAGTTGTCGTCTGCCATGTATTGGGCCAGACCCCCGAAGGCCTTGGCCACATCTTCGCGACTGAAGCCCAGCGCCTTCGCCGCTCCCTGCATCATCTCGAGCATTGGAACCGTGATAGTTCCCGCCCAGTCGATCAGCAGGGCCTGCGGAGTTGCAGCTGCTGTGTCGTTCTGTATCTCACTCACGGCGAAAGCCTATGAGCGGAAATGGTGGCCAATTCGTCCGGAGTGGTCGGAGTGTTCGGTTGGGACACTCGGCAGGCTGGAGCCATGCCCAGCCACATCGATCTGAGCCACGTGATCACCGACAGCATGGTGACCTATCCCGGCTTACCGGTGCCTGTCGTCGCCGACCACCTCACCCGAGAAGCGGCAGAGGAGATCTACGGATCCGGCATCACCTTTCAGATCGGGCTCGTCACGATGTGTACGAACACCGGCACGTATCTCGATGTGCCCTTCCACCGGTACGCCGATGGGCACGATCTCACTGAGCTCGCGCTCGACCGGGTGGCTGACGTTCCTGGCGTGTTGCTCGATTGTCGGGGCCAGCGAGTGATCGACCTCGATGATCTCGACGCGGATGCTGTCGCTGGCCGAGCGGTGCTGATCTGGACCGGTCACGCCGAGACGTGGGGGAGCGACGCCTACTTCGAGAACCATCCAGCGCTTTCCGCTGCTGCGGCCGAGCGGCTGCGAGACGCCGACATCGCGTGTGTTGGCATCGACACGCTGAACATCGATGCCACCGAGGGCACCGGTGAGCGCCCCGTTCACACCACGTTGCTACGGGCCGAGATTCCCATCGTCGAGCACATGACCAACCTCGACGTGTTGGCCGCGGCAAGCGCATCGTCGAGCTTCACCTTCACTGCTGTACCGCCGAAGATCGAAGGCTGCGGAACCTTCACGGTGCGGGCGTTCGCAACTGTTTGATGGCAGTGGTGATGCCCGCGTTGATCGTCGAGCCGACTCGGACCTGAGCAGACCCTTCCGGTACGGTGCAGCATGGTCGGTTCTCGGTTCCGGTATTCACGGTGGGATGGAACGCAGAAGGGTTTTGAACTCGACGCCTTCGACGTTCTCTCTGAGCTGACCGACGATCTGCTCTACCACGGCGACCCCATGGCTGCGTTGCGTCGATTGATGCAAGAGGGGTTCGAAGATCGCAACGGCGAACAGATTCAGGGATTGCGCGACATTCTTGAGAAGCTCCGCGAGGAACGCCAGGACCGTCTCGACAACCACGATCTGGGTGGCGTCTACTCCGAGATTTCTGAGGCCCTCGATGCCCTGGTTGACCAAGAACGCCAGGGGCTTGATGACCGCAACTCGCTCGCCGAGATGCAGCTCGGCGACCCCGACGCGTCCGACACTGATCGCCGCAACGCCGAGTTGGCCAAAGAGACCACCGCCAACAAGCACATGGAGCTGCAAATGCTCCCTGACGATCTCGCCGGCAAGGTGCGTTCGCTTCAGAACTACGAGTTTGAATCAGCCGAAGCCCAGCAGGCTTTCGAAGAACTTGTCGACCAGCTGCGTCAGGAGCTGGTGAACCAACAGTTCCAGCAAATGACCGGCGCCATGGAAGACATGTCACCCGAAGATCTCGCTCGGATGAAAGACATGATGGCCGAGCTCAACAAGATGCTCGAAGATCGAGCCGAGGGCATCGACCCGGGCACCGAGCAGGAGAACTTCGAGAAGTTCAAAGAGGAGTACGGCGACTTCTTCCCCGGCGACCCACAGACGCTCGATGAGCTGCTCGAGAACATGGCTCAACAGATGGCCGCCATGCAGGCGATGATGAACTCGATGACGCCCGAACAGCGTCAGCAGCTCATGGATCTGTCGAACCAGCTCATGGAAGACATGGATCTCAACTTCGAGATGAGCCGGCTCGGGCAGAACCTGCAACAGATGTTCCCCGACGCCGGCTGGGATCGCAGCTACGACTTTGAGGGCTTCGATCCGCTCGGCATGGCCGATGCATCGCAGATGCTCAAAGAGCTCGGTCAACTCGACAACCTCGAGCAGTTTCTCCAATCACCCTCGTCGCCGTCCGCCTTGGCCGAAGTCGACATGGAAGAAGTGCGGAACCTGCTCGGCGATCAGGCAGCCAACAGCCTCGAACGAGTCAGCGAACTCGCAAAGATGATGGAAGAGCAAGGGCTCATCCAAAACAAGGAGGGTCGGCTCGAGCTGACGCCTCGCGGCCTGCGTCGCCTCGGCCAACAGGCCCTGGACGATCTGTTCTCGAAGCTGGCCGCCGACAAACTGGGCCGGCACAACATCGAGATCTCGGGCCTCGGCCACGAACGCAACTACGACACCAAGCCCTACGAGTTTGGTGATCCGTTCAATCTCCACATCGAGCGCACGGTGCGCAACGCCATTCGCCGCACCGGCGGTGGCACGCCTGTCAATCTCACCCCTGAGGACTTCGAGATCGAACGGACCGAGCGCCAAGTCCGGTCGAGCACCGTGTTGATGCTCGACCTCTCACTGTCGATGCCCATGCGCGACAACTTCTTGCCAGCCAAGAAGGTGGCGATGGCGCTCTACTCGCTGATCTCGACCCAGTTCCCCAACGACTACCTCGGCATCGTCAGCTTCAGCGAGGTGGCCAAAGAGCTCAAACCGGCTGATCTTCCCGAAGTGAGCTGGGACTTCGTGTACGGCACCAACATGCACCACGCGTTCCAGTTGAGTCAGAAGATGCTCGCTCGCGAGACCGGTACGAAGCAGATCATCATGATCACTGACGGAGAACCCACTGCCCATCTGTTGCCCGACGGCGCGCCGTTCTTCAGTTATCCGCCCTCTCGCGAGACGGTGCAGCGGACGCTGGCCGAGGTGATGCGCTGCACCAAAGCCGGCATCACGATCAACACGTTCATGCTCGACCCTGACGCAGGGTTGCGTTCGTTTGTCGAGCGGCTCACCGAGATGAACCAGGGGCGAGCGTTCTTCACGACGCCTCAGAATCTCGGCGACTATGTGTTGGTGGACTTCATGGAACACAAGCGGAAAATGCTGCGCGGCCGCTGAGTCACGCGGACTGCGGCGCCCTTGTTGGAACAACAAGGATGTGGCTTCAGTCAGTTTGTGAATCCCACAAAGGCGCTTTTCTTGTGATTCGCCTTGTATTTCGCTGATTTGGCAGGCATGATCACACCGATGTAATTACAACGGCGGCATGAGGTCGTGCCCGCAATAGTGCAGGTGCGAACTCCCCTCAGTACTTGAAGTGGTTTTGGTCCGTCGAGCCGTTGGCGCTGGACTCAAAGCCGAAAGGCAAGCAGACGATGCGAATCGGTCGAAAACACATCATGTTGGACACGTCGTGGCAAGACCAGGCGAACTGCCTGGGCGTTGACCCCGACCTGTTTTTCCCCGAACGAGGCGCTTCTACCCGGGAGGCGAAAGAAGTCTGCCGGGGCTGTGTTGTTCGTGACGATTGCCTCGAGTTCGCGCTTGCCAACGGCGAGAAGTTCGGCATTTGGGGCGGCATGAGCGAGCGAGAGCGCCGCCGTATTCGTCGCCAGCGGGCCCTGGCCCGCCAGGCAGCGGCAGCTGAGGCCGAGACCGCGTAGCGAGCATGCCGGCGAGAACTTCTGGGGTTCTGCCCAATCCGGGCTGGGATTCATAGGGTACGATTGGGCTCATGGCAGGCCTGAAGCCACAAGAGCTCCTCATCATTCTCGTGATTCTCCTCGTCCTCTTCGGAGGGTCGAAGGTTCCCCAGCTCGCCCGAAACATCGGACGGGCCCAGAAAGAGTTCAAGACCGGGCTCGATGAGGGTGCCCGTGACGAGGATGACGACGTCGACTCAGCCTGAGGGATCAGACGTTGGGCGCGTCCCCACCTGGGAAGAAGTAGCTCACTCCCACAGCCGATTCATCTACAGCGTTGCGTATCGCCTGTCGGGAAACCACCAGGACGCTCAGGACCTCGTCCAAGAGGTCCTGCTTCGCGTTCGCCGCGGGCTTGCCACGTACAAACCCGGCAACCTCGAAGGCTGGCTCAGTCGCATCACCACCAACGCGTTCCTCGACCGAGTCCGCAAGCAAAAGCGCCGTCCGACCCAACCGCTGCCAGACGATCCTGACCGAGTCGTCGAAGGGTCGTCCGGAATTGATGCCGAGATCGCAGCCCGTGATCTGCCTGACCACCTACAGACGCTGCTAGGAGATCTCAAGCCCGAGTACCGAATCCCCGTGGTGTTGAAAGATGTCATGGGCTTCTCCTACGAAGACATCGCCGACCAACTCGAGGTGCCGATCGGCACCGTACGGAGCCGGATTCACCGTGGCCGATCGCGACTTCGCGACGCACTGAGCGTCCACGAAGGCGGGGCTGGCTGATGTGTCGAACCCCCCAAGATCAAGGAAAGATTTGCGGAGGCCGGAACTTCCTCCGCTCAGGTCACGTTGAGAGGTGCGCATGACGTCTCCATCTTTTGAAGAGGAAGACTGGGAAGCCGGGATTTCCAGCCTGCTTGGCGCGCTTCCTCTCGTTGAGCCACCGCCCGGCATGGTCGACAAGGCGCTCGACCATCGCCCGCTCCACGCCGGACGGATCTTCTTGTTGTGGAGTTGCGTGGCCGCCGTGGCGCTCGTTTCGTGGATCGGATTCGATGTCGCAACACGAGCCGACGTGGTCCCGCCTGTCTCGGACCTGGTTGCTCACCACGACGCATCACAGAGCGGCGATCAAGCAGACGATGGAGACTCGTCGTTGGGCGCCGCTGGGGCGGGCCTCACCATCGGAGGAAGCGACTCGATCACGGTGGAACTTGACGACGCCTACTCGGTGTATCGCCAGGAGGGCGTGGTGAAGCTCAGCGAGCTCCCTGCCGAAGGCCAGACGACGATCGACGGCATCGCGGCATGGGTCGACCCAGATCAGCAGACGGTGATCGTTCAGTCCGACGATGAGGTCGTGACGATTGTTGGCATCGATGAAGCAGACGTCGCAGATGCGATTCGAGATCTGCAACAGGAGCAGTCGGTGATCGAACAGGTCGCCGATCGACTCGATGGGCTCACCAGCCAGCTCGGGTTCGCCGAGCTCGACTGAAGCGAGCGGCGAATCAGCTAGCGAATGCTTCGGTTGTCGCGTCGGGCTCGCGGCTGGCTGCCAAGGCTTTGCGGGCTCGCTCGGCTCGACGAGCCTTCAGAATGCGACGCCGCTGGCGCTCAGAGGTGGCACCCCACACGCCGTGGTCGACTCGATGCTCAAGTGCGTACTCGAGGCACTCTTCTTTGACGGGGCAGGAGCTGCAGATCTCTTTGGCGGTCTCAACCCCGACGCCATCGCTCGGGAAGAAGACTGCGGGAGGGTGGTTGTTGCAGTTACCTGTGGCCATCCAAGACGTGTCCATGCATAGAGAGACGTTTGACCCACGTGTTTGGTTCCCGGCTGGGTGAAATCTCCCGAGATTTTTATGAGATCTCGACGCTGAGGCGTCAATGGCCACGCAACGTGGGGATTCACGGTGGGGATTTCGCTGTGGCATTCGGCCGGTAGCCTCCCCAGTCATGACTGACGTCGAAAACCTCGAAGATCTCCCGCCCGTTGCGGGTGCGACCATCGTCTACCTCGGCCCAGTGGCGCCCCACTGGGAAATTCGAGCCCAGTTCGGCGAGACCGAGATCATTGATGGCTTCCGGGCCAGGGTAAACGCCCGACTGTTGCTGCTCCCGAAGCACGATCCGCAGTTTCGACGCAACCGTGAACGTGTCAACCGAGATGGCGAGCGTGAGCTGATTCGGGTCGATTGGGATCTGGGCGACGAAGAGCCGCCGCGCGAGCCGCGAGCAGCGGCTGCTGCAGCTCCCATTGCTGAGGAAGCACCGGCTGAGGAAGCTCCTGTCGCTGAAGAGGCGCCAGCTGAGGAAGCACCGGCTGAGGAAGCTCCTGTTGCTGAAGAGGCGCCGGCTGAGGAAGCTCCTGTTGCTGAAGAGGCGCCAGCTGACGAAGTCGCTGCCGAGGAGGCTCCCGTCGAAGCGAGCAGCGAGCAATCTGACGAGTCGTGAATGTCATCGGGGTTGACCTCGGCGGGACCAAGATCTTGGCGCGGTCCATCGATGTCACTACCAGCAAGGCCAAAAAGCGGGTCAAGTCGCCGACGCCGAAAGACGGGCCCGAGTCGGTGCTGGATGAAATTGCCGCAGTCGTCGCAGAGGCCGATGCCGACAACGCGTGTTCGCTCGTCGGGGTCGGCGTGCCGGGCCTACTCGATCGCGACGGCGTCGTGTCGCAGTGCCCAAACATTGATGGTTGGGACAACGACGTCAATGTGAAGGCGGGCCTCGAAGCTCGGCTCGATCGCACCGTCGTCGTCTCGAACGATGTCAACTGTGGCGCTGTCGCCGAGCATCGATTTGGTGCCGGCAGTGGAGCCGCCGACATGTTGGCGGTCTTCGTCGGCACCGGGGTTGGTGGCGGGATCATCATCAACAATGAGCTGCGCGAGGGTGCGCGAGGCATTGCTGGCGAGATTGGCCACATCACGGTCACCCGAGGCGGTCGACGATGTGCATGCGGGGGCTACGGGCACCTCGAGAGCTACGCCGGGCGAGCTGGTATCGAAGCCGAAGCTCGGCGCAGAGCGGCCGGTGGCGAACCCAACATGCTCGTCGATCTTGCTCACACCGGCAGGATCAAGTCTCGTCATCTCGAACAAGCGCTCCTCGCGGCAGATCCTGTCACCACCGAATTGGTGGCTGAGGCAGTCGAGGCCCTCGCCATCGGCATCGGAAACGTGGCGACTGCCCTTGACTTACAACGCGTGGTGCTCGGCGGTGGTGTCGTCGACAAACTGGGCCAACCGTTTGTCGATCGCATCGGCGAGAGCCCAGCATTTGGTGGGTTTGGTTCGAAGACGTGCGAGCTACGCCTGGCAGAACGACTCGACGACGCCGGCGCTCTCGGGGCAGCAATCATCGCTTCTGAGCGCTAGATCTCAACTGGCGGTTCGGCGGGCCGACACGACAAGGGTGAGTTCTGGGGAGGAGCTTGACGATGGACAACTTCACTGATCCAGCGCGGTTCACCAACCGTGAACTGTCGTGGCTCGAGTTCAACTCCCGCGTGCTGGCTCAAGCGGAGGATCAGTCGGTCCCTCTCCTCGATCGCCTGAAATTCTGCGCCATCTATGCGTCGAACCTCGACGAGTTCTTCATGGTGCGCGTTGCCGGCCTCAAGGAACAGATCGCAGCCGAGATCACGCGGACACCTGCTGATGGGATGAGTCCCTTCGAACAACTCGACGCCGTTCGCCAGATTGTTGCCCGGCAAGCCCACCGGCTTGAACGGGCTTTTGTCGATCGCATTCGTCCTGAGTTGTCACGCCACAACGTGATGATTGCTGATTGGAGTGAGCTCACGGCATCGGATTGGGAAGAGGCTCGGACGCACTTCGAGGAGCGAATCTTCCCCGTGCTCACCCCGCTTGCGGTCGACCCTGGCCACCCCTTCCCCTACATCTCGAGTCTGTCGCTCAATCTTGCAGTACTGGTCCGAGACCCAGAGACCGGCCTTCGACACTTTGCTCGCCTCAAAGTGCCGCCGGCGCTCGATCGCTTTTTCAAGCTGTCCTCTGGCGTCATGCTGCCCGTCGAGCAGTTGATCCGAGCCCACCTCACCGATCTGTTCCCTGGGATGGACCTCGTCGGTGCCTGGCCATTTCGAGTCACCCGCAATGCCGACCTCACACTCAATGACGAAGACGCAGACGATCTGCTCGAAGCGGTCGAGCTCGAGCTTCGCCGGCGTCGCTTTGGTCGGGCCATCAGGCTCGAAGTCGACCACTCGATGCCGTCGGAGACCTTGAAGCTCTTGGTCCGAGAACTCGAAATCGAAGATGAGGACGTCTTCCATTTCCGCGGGCTCGTTGACTACAGCGACCTCTTCCAGGTGTCGGGTCTCAACCGTCCTGAACTCAAGGCAGATTCCTTCCCGGGCGTTACCCCGCCCCAGCTCCGAGGGATGAGCGGCACCGGACACATCTTTGATCGCCTTCGACAAGGCGACGTGATTCTTCAACACCCCTACGACTCGTTCAACGCCAGCGTCACCGAGTTCGTGCGGCAAGCGTCCGTCGATCCCAGAGTGCTCGCGATCAAGCTCACGCTGTATCGCACGAGCGGTGACAGCCCGATCGTCGAGTCGTTGATTCGTGCTGCTGAACGAGGCAAGCAGGTCGCGGTGCTGGTCGAGCTCAAGGCCCGGTTCGACGAACAGGCCAACATCGAGTGGGCTCGCCAGCTCGAACAGGCGGGCGTTCACGTTGTCTACGGGCTGCTCGGTCTGAAGATCCACACCAAGGTGACCCTGGTCGTGCGGGAAGAAGACGATGGGCTTCGTCGCTACTGCCACGTCGGCACCGGTAACTACAACCCGCGAACCGCTCGCATCTACGAAGATGTTGGGCTGCTCACTGCATCGGCCACCGTCGGCGATGACATCACTCAGCTGTTCAACTCGCTGACGGGTTATGGGCGAAAGGTCGACTACGACCGACTTCTGGTGGCCCCTGGCCAGATGCGAGATCAGCTGACCGACCTCGTCCGGGGCGAAATCGCAGCGCAAGCATCTGCGCCAGATCGCCCCGATCGAAAAGGCCAGATCATCATGAAGATGAACAGTCTGGTTGATTCACAACTGATCGATGAGCTGTACCGGGCGAGTCAGGCGGGTGTTTCCGTCGACTTGATCGTTCGTGGCATCTGCTGTTTGCGACCCGGGGTCCCCGGGCTGTCGGAGAACATTCGTGTGCGATCGATCGTTGGTCGCTACCTCGAACACAGCCGCATCTACTATTTCGCAAACGGTCAAGGACTTGGCGAGCAGAGCTACCACATTGGCTCTGCCGACCTCATGCCCCGCAACCTCAACCGAAGGGTCGAGGCCATGGTTCGGGTCGAGGGCGAAAGCTCGCAGGCCCGCCTGCAGGAGATCTTGAACGTGTGCTTGCTCGACGACACCCTCGCTTGGGTGTTGAGCACCGATGGCTCGTGGACTCGTATGCGGGGCGAAACGGTCCACACCCACGATGCTCTCGAGCATCAGGCAAACGCCCGGACCGAGGGCACTGAATTACTCGACCTCGATCCCTGGATGCAGCGCCCAACGAACTTGGGTGGGTTTGTGCACCCGACGGAGCTGAATCCGAGCGGAATGCATCCACCGGCCACGTGAGGGTGGGGTGTGAGGACGTCTCGTGCGAACATGTTCGGGTGGATCTTGTTCGAGCCAGTGGGTGTGTTGTGTGGCGCCGAGTCGGTGACATCGCGGAGTTTCTGCTGATTCATCGTCCTCGGTACGACGACTGGTCGTTTCCCAAAGGCAAGCTCGACCCCGGCGAAACCGACGAAGAGTGCGCGCTTCGTGAGCTCACGGAAGAGACGGGTCTTGTCGGTGAACTCGGGGTAGAACTCACTGCGGTTGAGTATGTCGACCATCGTGATCGTCCCAAGCGAGTCCGCTACTGGCTCGTCACCATGACCGATTCAACGACTGATGGCTGTGCCACCGACGACTTCGTCGAGAACGACGAAGTCGATGAACTCGTGTGGAAGGCCGCTGCTGAGGCGTCGTCGGCGTTGTCGTATGACCATGACCGGGCATTGCTCGCCGAGGTCGTGGAGCTCGTCGATTGAGTGGTCCGACCGCGTGGTGGCCGACGCCGCACGACCCGGCGCAGTGGTTCTCCAGCGACGAGCTTCGATACTCCGAGCGATACAACCGCCCGGTTCGGCGGGTTGCGCTCGTTCGGGCGCTGTGCCAAGTCGCGCTTCTCGGCGTTGGCCAGTGGCTACTACTCGAACGAAGCGGCTCGGGTGTCGACATCGCCACACCCTGGCTCGTGTGCTTCGGGCTCGCCGTGACCGTGATCGTGGTTGCGTGGTGGGTCCCAACCGTCATGGCCGACTCATGGTTTGAGTATCGACACGAGCCGCGCATTGGTCACCGACCATTGCCCGTCGGTCGCTTTGTCTCCGGTCTGGGTGCTGCCTTGTTTGGTGCCATGCTCGGCGTTGCTGGGCTTGCGGCCCTGTTTCACCTCGGGGTTCGGCTGTTTGGCGATCTGTGGTGGGTGGGCGGCGTTCTTGCCGTGGTGCTCGGATCGGTTGGTCTCGGTCTCGCCGGACCCCGCCTGAGTCGGCTGGCGACGAGTTTTGAACCGATCGATGACCACTCCTTCGATCAACTGGCTGGCGATCTCGAGGTGTCGTTCGTACGGATGGACGACGACGCCAATCCCGGCCCTAACGCAATGGCGATGGGTTGGCGCCGCGTCACCGTCGCGATGACCTCTGACCTGCTCGAGGCTGATGAGGAACTTCAGCGCCACGTCGTGGCTCACGAACTCAGCCATGTCAGGCATCGGGACGCCCACATGGCGATGGCCTTCACGGCTCTCGTTGAAGCGCTCGCTCTCATTCTCGTTGCCCGTCTCGTTACCACCGACCGGGTTCGGGCGTGGCTCGATCAGCTCGAACCCGAGCTCTCGATCGACGATCCTCGCCTGCTCCCATTCATTGCTGCCGGGCTCGTCGTTGGCGTCGCCGGCGTTCGTCCATTGCTGGCATGGCTGAGCCGCGCCCACGAACGGCGGGCCGATCTCGAGGCGCATCGCACTGCTGGTCCGACGCCCGAATGGGCCCTGCGACAGCTTCACGTCACCAACCGGGGCGACTTGGCCCCGCCTCGGTGGGTACGAATTTTCTTGTCCCATCCGGCACCGGCCGAGCGGCTTGAGCTGGCGAGCCGCGTGCAGCGAGCCTGAACCCACTGGTCGTGCACAGCTCGCAGTTGGATCTACGATCAGAGAAGTGATCGACGACAACGGGCGCCGATGAACACAAATGACGTTGGGCCGCGGCGAGGTTCAGCGAGACACCAGGGTGCCGAGGCCTTTGTCGTGCCTCCGTTTGCCCGCCTTGCTCGCGCCCACGGCTGCTCCGCCGCCGGCGACGCCCTTTTCGCTATCGCACTCGCCGACTCGATCTTTTTCTCCATTGATCCCAACGACGCTCGTTGGAGAGTGGCCGTCTACCTACTGGTGACGGCCGCACCGTTTGGCGTTGTTGCTCCGTGGCTGGGTCCGGCGATGGACCGGCTCAAGGGCGGGCACCGCTACATGATGATCGGAGCCGCAGCGGTCCGAGCCCTGCTGGCGGTTGCCGTTGCAACGTCGTTCGACTCGTTTCTGCTCTTCCCACTGGCCTTCTCGATGTTGGTCATGGGCAAGACCCACCACGTGGCGAAGAGCGCGCTGGTTCCGGGCATGGTCAAGAGCGAAGAGGAGCTCGTCTCGGCAAACTCCCGGCTGTCGATTATTTCGGCCCTCTCTGCCGCTCTCGCCGGAGTTCCCGGGGTGCTGCTCCTGCGGCTTGGGGGAGCGCCGTGGACCTTGATCTTCGGCGCATTGATCTTCAGCGCTGGGGCCTTGCTCGGTTTTCAGATTCCGTCGACCCAAGTTGCCGCCGATCCGGTCAACGCCGAAGAGAAGGCAGACCTACGAGGCGCAGGCATCATCTTGGCCGCCAGTGCGATGGGGTACGTCCGCGGCGTCGTCGGCTTTCTCACGATGCTCCTCGCCTTCGAGCTTCGAGGGGGAATCGACCCAGGCCCCGTCGGCGTCGGTGTCGAGGTGGGTCACCGAGTGCGCGAATCACTTGGTGGTTTGAGGCTCGACCTCGCCACTGGTGGCTCACCCACATGGCATTTCGGGTTGGTTCTCGTTGCGACGGGCATCGGCGGTTTGACGGGTGGTCTTTCGTCGCCCCGGTTGCGGGCCGTGGTGAACGAGGAGCGAATCTTGGCCGGTGCCCTTGCGGGAGTCGGCGCGTTCGGCGTGCTGGCCGCGCTCTCCGGTGGGCTGATCGGCGCCATGTTGGCTGCGTTCGCAGTGGCCATCGCCGGCCAGATCGGCAAGCAGTCCTTCGATGCGATTGTTCAACGAGACGCCCGAGGAGCCAACCTCGGTCGATCGTTCTCTCGGTTCGAGAGTCGCTTCCAGCTGGTGTGGGTGATCGGCGCCCTGATCCCCGTTGTCATCCCGATTCCCGCTCGGCTCGGATTTCTCTTTGTTGCTGCGGCGTCGGCGTTTGCTGCGATTTCCTACTGGCTCGGCCGGGACCCATCCCCATCAACGGCAAAGCCGCGAGCGGCCGCCCAGAAGCTGATCAGCCGGGCCCGAGATCGCAACGGCGCTGCATCGAACGACACGGCACCGAACGGCGCCGCACTGAACAGCACTGCATCGAACGACGCTGCACCGAACGGCGCCGCACTGAACAGCACTGCACCGACCAGTGCTGAGCCGATGGGTGCCGCCCCGAGTGCTGTCCCACCGAGTGCTGTCCCGCCGAGTGACGGCCAACCCGCCGATGTGCCGCGTCATGATCCGACCCAAGTCATGCCGGTGCTGCCTGATCACCCGGTCGCAGCAGCCCGCCCCGGGCCCAAGCCCGCCCCCGAACTACCTGAACCACCAGCGAGACCTGTCCGCCCCGAGTGGCGAGACGACGCCTAGAGCTCCTGCGTCAAGGAAACAGTTGGCGAGGTGATGCTGAGCGCGGGTGGCACCTGCCGGCTAGCGACGATGTTGGTCAGCCCCGTCACCAGGGCTGCCGTCTTCGAGGCGTGCCGACAACGTTCCGAATGTGCGTTTGTTTGCCGGCTCGAAGGTGACACTCCGGCGGCCGAGTGACCAGGTTTCGGTTCGCTTCTGGAAGATCTCATAGCCCGCGTCATACACGCCCATGGCCGCCCCGTAGTTGCCGGCTTCGGCGTAGCAGACCGCAAAATTGACACCTGAGTCGGCATCGTCATGGGCGGCCTCAGACAGAAGACGGAAACCCTCGCCCCAGACTCCTCGACCGCGGAACTCCGGTGGAACCCATGCCCCCTCGGCCAGCATCGTGTCGGGTCCGGTGTTCTGAAACAGCGGCCCAAAGTAGTCAGCCATCTTGTCGTTCTGCTCGTGGTGAATGAAGAACGAGAAGGCGGTTGGCACGCCATCGGGGTCAACTGCGGTGTAGGCGTTGCGGAACCCTGCATCCCAGATCGCCCGCCGGCGGTCAAGAAATTGCCGATCGCGCTCCTTTAGTCCGCTGCTGTCGAAGACTCGGTCGGCCCAGTCATCGTCGAGTTTTACCGCTCGAAGGTCGACCTCTGCCGGTGGACAGCGATCACTCGATGTTCTGAAGTCGCGTCTGAACCCGATCGAGTCGACGGTCGAGTTCATCCAACGTCGAATGTCTGCCGACGCCAGCGCTACCTCGCCTGCCTTCAGTTGTTTGCCAACGACCTTGGCCCGCGACATGATCCGCTGCATCTACGAACTCCCGTTCTCGACGAGACTTCCACTCGTTCTGAGAACTTCCCGCCCTCTGGTGGACAAGAATCGTACTTGGGTCAGTTTGAATCGTCGAGACCGGACAGGTCGTCGGGAATCTCGAATGTGGTGCCACTCGGTAGGTCGGGATCCAGGCCGATCCGAGCCAGCCACAGTCCGGGCGCATCGACCTCGGCGGCGGTTGGTAGATCGAGTTCGTCGGCCCAGAGGCGCTCGAGCCCCTCGTTGCCGGATCGTTCGTGCACACCGGCGATGAAGGCGGCACCCCGGGCCAGCGTGGCGTCGGTGATGTCGAGACCCAGCAGGCGTTCCATGAATCGATCGGCTGGCGTGGTGGCGATCGTGCGGTCTCGCATGTTTGCTCGAGTGGTTTCGTGCGACCCGATCAGCAAGCTTGCGATGTCGTCGACGACGTGGTCGACATACCCAACGATCGTGGCAACGAGCGCGTCGAGCCTCGGAATGAGCAGATCCTGTGCGGGGGATCGCATCATCGACAGTACGGCTTCTGGGTCGCCGAGTGTCTGGCTGAGTTCCTGGATCTGGCTCAGATCGCTGATGTCGCCGACCTGCTCGCTGATGGCATCAGGATCGGGCCGAAAGCCCGAGGCAAAGTCGACAAACAGAGCTTCGAGCTCGCGAGCTACGTGCGGCGTCGACACGACGGCATGCGTGACAAGCTCTCGCACGAGCACCCACAGCCGCAGTTCATCGACGGCAACGTCCCACTCGTCGGCGAGTTCATCAATCGCGTGGGGGACCACCAACACGGTGTTGCCGGTTCGGGGCACCGGTAGGTCGTATTGGCCAACAGTGCGTTGTCCCAGATGGCCGATCATCGACCCGGCGCTTGCGGCGACCATCATGGGGCCCATGGCGGTGAACATTTGGCCGAACATTGCGGCAAACGGATCGGCAGAACCGGCCTCGGTGACCATGCCTGCGTTTGCTTCGGTGATGGCATCGCCGAACCGCTCGAAGAACGGGCGGTAGGCCGCAAAGCTCTGCTTGACCCACTCGCTTCTGGCGACGGCCTTGACGGTGAGGTCTGCCGGTAGGCGAATGCCTTCGATCTGGCGAACGTGGAGTTCGGCAACCCGCGACAGGTCTTCGACGGCCATCCGCACGATCGGATCGAGGTTTGGTTCGCTCCCGCCATCGGAGGCAACCGACGCGGCGATCTGTTCGGCATTGGCCCACGGGTCACCCGCGCCTGCGCCTCCGGTCAGTCCGGCAAGCAGCTTGCCGAGCTGGCTCAGGTCGAAGCCCTCGCCGAAATCAAAGTTGTCACCATCGAGTGGATCAGAACCGCTCACAAGGGCATCGTACGTGCATGCTCACCATCGCGGTCACCGGGGTGCATTCTGCAGTTGGTCGTCAGCTCGTTCGCGAGTTGACCGATCACGCTGACGTTGCAGACATCGTGGCCGTCAATGTTCGTCAACTCGACGACCTCGAACTCTCCTGTGATGTGGTGGTGCATCTGGCCGGCGAGGCTGCTGAGGAGCGCACCGCCTCAAAGACCGCGATGGTGACTGACCAGCTCTTGGCCGCAGCCGAACGCGGCGGTTGCGACCGTGTCGTGCTCGTCTCGTCGGCAACTGTCTACGGCGCATACGCCGACAATCCGGTGCCGATCACTGAGTCGCACACGCCGCGGCCGGGCAGCGATCTGTCGTTTGTGTCCGCCAAGTGGGAGGCGGAACAGGCGGTGCAGCGCTGGACGAGCGAAGCAGCTGATCGAACCTCGACAATCCTGCGGCCGGCGGCAACGTTGTCCGAACGTGGCGTCGGTTGGGTGGCTCGCACCCTTCGCCGGGCCGTTGGCCTCCGGCCTGAACTGATCGATCCTCCCACCCAGTTTCTCCATCGAGACGATCTTGCGTCGGCACTGGCCGTTGTCGCCACGACGCCGGTTGAAGGTGTGCTGAATGTTGCACCCGATGGCTGGATCGGCTCTGACGAGTTCCGCGAGCTCGAAGAGGGCATCCCGGTTCGATTGCCGCAAAATCTCTCGGTCCGGGCCCGAGAACTGAGAGGCAAAGCCGGTTGGGGAAACATTCCACCGGGCATCGAGCCCTACGTCGAACACCCGTGGGTCATCGCGAACGACCGTCTGCGCGCGGTCGGGTGGGAGCCGACATTTTCGAACCAGGAAGCATTCGTGGCTGGCACGCCCGCCCCGCCGTGGTCGGTGAGCGCACAACGCAGGCAGGAGATCGCCCTTGGGGTCGCAAGCGCCGCCGTTGCCGGGGCGACCGCAGCCGTCGTCGGGTTGGCCAGGAGAGCGTCTCGCTAGCTCTTCGGGCCCATGGTGATCTCATGGGTGAGCCGAATGCCATCGCGCTGCACGTCGACACTGAGCACGTCGCCCACCTCGGCAGAGCGCAGGAGCTCGATGAAATCTGCCATCGACGCAATCGGCGTGTCATCGATTTCTCTCACGAGGTCGCCGGGAAGGAGACCGGAGAGATCGGCTGGGCTGCCCGGGCCGATCTCAGTCAGCCACACGCCCGACTCGTCCTCGCTCGCACCGATGCCGAGCCAGCCGTCCGTTGGCCAGCCACCATCAATGAGATAGTGGCCGACCTCGAGAGCGTCACGCAGCGGAATGGCCGTCGCAAGGAGTCCCGAACCGTTGACGACGAAGGCAAACGCATTGCCGTTCTGGTCAAACAGAGCGCCACCGGAGTGTCCAGCAGGAATCCGAGCCGTTGTGGTGAGGGCGCCAATGATGTCGTGGCCGTCCCTTGATCTGGTTCGTTGATTGGTGGCCACCAGCGCGCCATCGGCCATCACTGTGTGCGGCCCACTGCCGTTGAGAACGAGTGCGACTGGGGCGCCCGCAGCTGGGATTCGTAGTTCTGGGGCCGTATTCACCATTTTGAGCTCAGGCATGATGCCGTCTGAGTTGCTGCTCGATGCCACGCCGGTGATCTCGAGGACGGCGACATCGGTGAACCGATCGACGGCGACGACTTGGACAATCGCCATTTCTCCAGATTCGAGCGGCATGCGCATGGCATTACGCTCGCCGAGTGCAGAAGCGCTCGTGAGTAAGAGGCCGTCGACCGCGATGACGTTTGCGATCTGAGGCCCGCCAATAAGGGGCTCGACAGCAAACATGCCGTGCGACTCTGGCTTCCTCGAGATGTCGAGGATCGTCTGACGTTGGGCTGTTGCCGACGTCGACGCGATTGCCGTGGTCGCGGGGCTTGTCAGAGCGGCTTGTGGGGTCAGAGTGACGGACGCCTGGATGGTTTGGTCAGCACGCCCGGTCTCGACCAATGCGGTGAGATTGTCGGCGGCTGGCTCAGTGGGTCTGGTGAGGGTCACGGCGCCGAGGAGACCGAGACATAGTGCGACGCCTGTTGCGCCGCCAATGGCGAAGCTCATCGATGACCACGGCCGACGAGAGCGCTCTTCCTCCTCGGCGTGGCGAGCGGCGGCGGCAGCAGCTGCCGCAATCTCACTTGGGTGGCGCCACGCACGTTGCGAAGGGTCCGGCGGCGGGCCGCCGATCGGTTCCTCTTCGTCGCCAGGAGTCACGGTCGGTGAGAGTACTTGTGTCTGCTGTGTGAGATGGCGCGGGTGCGTGCCCAGAACGTTGATTACGATGCAGTCGTGCTCCAACCACCCGAAACCGGCGACACCTGGACGGGGATCTCCGACGTCGAGCTTCCCCTGGCCGGAGCATCGTCCTGGGCGGTGTTGCCGAGCTGCGGAGCCGTCGTCACGTTCAGCGGAACGGCACGCGACCACAGCGACGGTCGTGAAGACGTCTCGACCTTGGCCTACGAGGCCTACGAGGAGCAGGTTGGTCCGCGACTCGACGCTATTGCCGTCGCTGCTCGTGAGCAGTGGCCCGACCTTGGCCGCATTGTGATGCTCCATCGAGTGGGCGTCGTCCCGATCACCGAATCTGCGGTTGTGGTCGTGGCGTCGTCGCCGCACCGCGGCGCAGCGTTTGAGGCGGCTCGGTTCTGCATCGACACGTTGAAATCGACGGTGCCGATTTGGAAGAAGGAGAAGTGGGCCGCTGGCGAGAGCTGGGGTCTCGAGGCACAGCACATCGAAGAAGTCGATGACGTGGTCTGATTCGTGAGTCGCGATCTCGCCATCGACCTCGGCACTGCGAATACCTTGGTGTACGCGCGGGGCGAAGGGATCGTGCTCAACGAGCCATCGGTGATCGCGCTGAACACGCGGTCTGGTGACGTGCTCGCGATTGGTCGTGAGGCCTGGAAGATGATCGGCCGTACGCCGTCGCACATCATCGCGGTTCGGCCGCTCCGCCAAGGAGCGATCACCGACTTCGAGATCACCGAGCGAATGATTCGGCTCGTGCTTCATCGAGCCGGTGTGAGCCGCTTCAACCGGCCTCGTGTCGTCATTTGTGTTCCGTCTGCGATCACCGCCGTCGAGCAACGAGCCGTGCGCGAAGCTGCTCGCCGCGCCGGTGCCGCCGAAGCTCATCTGCTCGAGCAGCCAATGGCGGCCGCCATCGGCAGCGGTCTGCCGATCGAGCAGCCGATCGGCAACATGGTCGTCGACATCGGTGGCGGCACAACCGAAACGGCGCTCATCTCACTCGGCGGAGTCGTCGCACTCGAAGCTGTCCGGGTCGGGAGCTTCGACATCGACGCTGCCATCCAAAACGCTGTGCGTCGCAACCACGGCATTGCCGTTGGTGAGCAGACAGCTGAGCAGATCAAGCTCGCCATCGGCTCGGCATATCCCACCGAAGAGGAGTGGGGGGCGGAGGTTCGTGGTCGTGAGTTGATGAGTGGCCTACCCCGCACGATCACGCTCACCGCTACTGAGGTTCGCGAGGCAATCGACGAGCCGGTGTCGGCCATGGTCGACTCCGTCGTGTCGTGCCTTGGATCAGCCCCACCTGAGTTGGCACAAGACTTGATCGTTCACGGCATCCACCTCGTTGGTGGCGGCGGAATGCTCGTCGGGATGAGCACGAGAATCTCCGAAGAAGCGAAGGTTGAGGTGCATCTCGTGCGTCAGCCGCTCGAGTCCGTGGTTCTCGGTGCCGGAAACTGCATCGAATCCTTCGATGAGGTCCGCGACATGTTCATGACGAGTCGTTCTCGCCGCTGATCTCCAGCTGGTCCTCTGCTGCCTGGCGCACCTGCCAGTCGCGATCCTCGAGGGCGGCCGTGAGCGCCTGATCAACCCGCGGTCCGTCAAACGGAGCGAGGGCGATGACCGCTCGGCGCCGGACGGTCGCCTTGTCGTCGAGGGCTTTCAGAATTGTGTCGAGACCGGTATGGAGGGCCCCGAGGGCGGCGACGGCTGCTTCGCGGCACAGGGCGTCTTCATGATCGACGGCCATCGTTTCCAGCTCGGCTGCGGCGGATTTGTCGCCGATCTCACCGAGCGCAAACGCCGCAACTTCGGCAATCTCTGGATCGTCGTGTAGGCGCTCGATCAGCGTCGCGACAAGAGCAGCGGGGTCGACGATCCGGTAGCTCAACTCGACGGCCCGCCGTCGGACTCGCGGTGCCGGATCGCGTAACGCGGCATGCAAACGGTCAAATTCCAGCGTTTCCTGACGGTGAAAACTACCCAGGGCCAGCGCCCTCAGCGCAGGGTCTGTGGAGGCAAATGCCCTCTCAAGCAGCGCCATTTCGCCGGTATGGCCGGCCATCACGACATCAGCTGGCCGTAGGGTGAAACTCATCAGGGGGTGGTGCTCGGCCGTTTGGTCTGGTTTGCTAGTACATCCAGCGCGGAGTTGGGACAGCGAGGCGGTACCCGCACCGTCACGCACATTTTAGGAGGACCATCGTGTCACATATGGTGATTTATCGGGGACCGGACGGCAAGCCCGGTTACCACCAGACCGACGACATCCATGATGCCGTCGGCTTTGTTGAGCAACTCAGAAACGATCAGGGAGTCGAGCACGCTCGCATCTTCCGGTTGGAAGAGGTGGGCTTTGAGTATCGCCCGTACTTCCGGGTCGAACTCACCGGGGCCCCAAGCCTCGATGCAGGAACGCAAACGGCGGCGGTGACCGCCGGATCAGGCGACTCCAGCTCCGCCAAGTCAGATGAGGCCGCCAAGGTTGTCGACACGATGGTGGAAACGTCATCGTTTGACAGCTCCAGCAGCGACAGCAAGACAACCGCAGCGGCCAAGGACACATCGTCGAAGGTCGCAGCGGCGGCCGATGATGTTGCCGCCAAGGTCGAGGCCGATGCCCCAACGATCACTTCGTCGGGCACGGGTGACAATGGCGTCGGTGCACGCCGAGGTCTCTTCGGGCGCTGAGCCTTCTCAGCAACAACTCCGCCGCCCCGGACGAGTCCCAACCACGGTGTCGACAACACAGCCCGGTGTCGGTAACACGACACGGTGTCGACAGCGTCACGATGCCTCTGAGTTGAAACAAGTACGCGCTGTTGTTCTGCGCGGGCGTTGAGCAAGAAGCCTCCGTCTCGACGGAGGCTTCTTGGCATTTTGGGTTGCGGGAATATCGACGCTTTCCACTGGCTTTCGTCAGCGAGCGGCAGACTCCAAGATGACAAGCATCAACAACGCCAGAACACCGAGAAGTGCAGCGATGAGAATCCCGACAATGATGACGATTGATCCGAGACTGATCAACGATGTCAGGCGCTTCCAGATGGGCGTTCGCACGGATGTGCGTTTCCGCCAGGCGCGCCAGCGTTGCCAGGCGTTTGGACGAACTTCTTCTGAGGTGGCAGCGTGAGTGGTCATGTGAGTTCGTGGCCCCAGGAGGCGGTCGCAGTTCTAGTACAGATTGGTCGGAAGCGTCCGACAGGTAGAGGCAATGGTTGAGTCAACGAGAAGCGAGTCCGCAGAGAGCGGGGACGAGCCGATCCTAGCGTCAACGCCCACTTCGTCTGGTGACGACTGGCAGTCCAAGCTGTGGCGCAACGTCGGCATCACGGTGTTTCTTGTGGCCGCTGCGGCCGTCGCCGCCGGCTTTTTCTTTAAGACCGACTACGTCGCGCTGGTGCCCGGCTCGGCTCGAGACACCGAGCCTCTCATTGCGGTTGAAGGTACCGATACCTTCCCATCCGACGGTGAGCTCTTGTTCACCACGGTCCGCCTGCGAACAAACCCTTCGCTGTGGGAGCACCTTTGGATTTCCTTCGATGACGACAGCGAACTCGTTCCCGAAGAGGTGATTCTCGGCGATCGTTCCGCCGACGAGAATCGTGAAGCCAACCTTGCGCTCATGGCCGACTCTCAGGATGTCGCTACCGCCGTCGCCCTCGAACAACTCGGTTACGACACCATCAGCTCAAACGGTGTGCTGATCTTCGAGATCGTCGAAGGAGCTTCCGCCGTTGGCGTCCTCGAAGAAGGCGACATCATTCGCTCGATAGACGGTGAGCCGATTCTGGCTGCATCCGAGCTCGTCGACTTCTTGGTCGACAAAGTTCCGGGTGACGAGATCGAGATCGAAGTGCAGCCGGTCGGCACCGACGGGCGAGAGGTTCGCAGCGTTGTGCTCGGGCCACGTGAAGACAATCCTGATCAGGCGTTCCTCGGCGTGGGCCCCATCGATCAAATCGAGTTCTTGGATCCTGAGATTCCGTTTGATGTTGAGATCGACTCCGGATCCGTCGGCGGTCCATCGGCGGGTCTCGCCTTCACCTTGGCCATCCTGGATGATTTGACACCAGGCGAGCTGACCGGCGGGGCCGAGATTGCTGTCACTGGCACGATCAACTTCGATGGTTCGGTTGGCAGCGTCGGCGGCGTTGAGCAGAAGGCGGCGGCAGTTCGGGAGCTCGGCATCGAGTACTTCATCGTTCCGCTCGCCCTGGGTGAGGACCGCATCGAGCAGGTTCGAATTCGCGGCGGCGATGATGTGCAAATCGTCCCCGTTGCCAACATTGAAGAGGCTCTTGCGTTCCTCGAGACGCTTGGTGGCAACGTACAGGCGCTCGAAGAGTTCACGCCGAGCGCCTCGTAGACCGAGCCGTCACGTTCCGTGGGTGCGTGGCGACCTAGCATGGCAGAATGGTCGACTCTGCCAACCCAAATCTCGAGCCGTCCGAGGTCGAAACCAAGTCGTTCACGACCAAGGTTCGTGGCTTCGATCCCACTGAAGTCCGCCAATATCTGGCCTCCCTCGCGGGGGCGCTGCGCGAACAGCAACGCTCTGCTTCAGCGGTCGCTGCCGCGAGCTCGAACAATGACGCTGAGCTGAAGAGCCTCAAAGAGGCCCTCGATGCGGCGACAAAAGAGCGAGACGATTACAAGACCTCCCTCGGTGCCGCTGAGAAAGCGGCTGCTGAGGCGAAGAGGAAGGTCGAAGCGGAGCCAAACAATGGCCGTGCGGCCAAGGGCGAATCCAGCTCTGGCAAGAACGGCGCCGAGAGCCTTGCAGATCTCGATGATGATCAGCTGACCGAACTGTTGGGTGAGGAAACCGCTCGAGTGCTGCAATCGGCGCGGATTGCGGCCGGCGAGATTCGAGCCAAGGCCGAAACCGAAGTCGCTGATCGTCGCGCTGCCCTCGAGACCGAAGAGCAAGAGCATCGCGATCGATTGGCCGCTGCGTCGAAAGAACAAGCCGAGGCGCTTGCTGCGGCCAAGAAGGAAGCTGATGAGGCCGCGTCGACGAGCGTGTCGAACGCGAAGGTCGAGGCCGCTGCGCTGGTCGCTAAGGCCACCACCGAAGCAACGACCCTCCGCGACAGTGCTGAGGCCGAGGCCGAGGCGGCCCGGGCGGAGGCCACTGCCGAGATCGAAGCTAGCCGAGCTGCAGGCGAGGAAGTTGCCGCAGCGCTCAAGACGCGGGCCGAAGAGGTCGCCAACGAGATCCGACAAACAGCCGAAGAAGAGGCAACACTCGTGCGGGAGGGGGCGGCTTCGGGCAAGGCCGATGCGGACGCCGAGGCCGCTCGAATCCGGGCCGAGGCCGAGGCCGACTCTTCAACCTCTCGCGATGCTGCACGCGAGGAGGCCCGCCTCATGCTCACCGAGGCGCAGACGCTTCGCGAAAAAGTGTTGAGCGATCTGGTCGAGAAGCGTCGAGTTGGTCGTAACCAACTCGACCAGACCAAGGCTGCTCGGGATCGACTCGCTCGCTCTCTCGGCACGGTGCGACGTGAGCTCGAAGAAGCCATCAACGAACTCACCGCAGCAGTGCCAGAAGCCAAACAGGCACTCGAGGGTCGCATGCCGGCGGCTGAGGTTGCCCCCGACAAAGCCGCTGCTGCCTTGGCTGTCGAACTCGACACCGCCCGCGGTGACGGAGTCGAAGTCTCCGAAGACGACTTGTTCGAACGCATTCGTGCTGATCGAGCCGACGAACCAGGTGAAGACCATGCTGGTGGTGCGGCTGCTGAGGCCGCGAATGCCGATGGCGCTGGTGCTGACGGCGGAGGAAGCGACGCCGGCACCGACGGTGCTGACTCAGAAGAGGCCGACGCAGCCACTGCCGGCACGGCCACAGCCGGCACAGCTGCGACTGACGCAGCGATAGCTGACGCTGAGGCAGACGAAGTCGATTCAGAAGCTGTCGAACCCGAGATCGAGTTGCCAGAACCGTTCGTTGCTCGAGACATCGCCATGACTCGATTCGGACCCGACTTCCGTCGCCAGTTCAAACGTGCTCTTGCCGACGATCAAAGCGAGGTGCTCGACCGTTTGCGTCGGGCCCGTGGAGCGCCCTCGATCGATCAACTTCCCGAGGCCCGAGCCGCTTTGTTGCCTTACCTCGACGCGCTGACGCCTGCCCTGACCTCGATGGCTGATGCCGGAGCGCAGCACGGAGGCGGCAAAACGGCACCATCGTCGTTGGTCGATGAGCTCGTCGACAAGACCGCCCGTGCACTGGTGGAGCCGATGCGCACTCGCGTTGAGGCGTCGGTCGGAGCGGCCGACGATCCCGAGGATGTCATCGAACCCATCCGGGCTCATTACCGGGAGTTCCGGACCTCAATTCTTCCCGAGCTTGCCGACGACGCGCTGGCCGAGGCCTTTGTGATGGGCCTCTACGAGGCCATTCCGAAAGGCACGAAGTTGGCGTGGCTGGCAGATCCTCGCGACGACACCGATGCGGATTGTCACGACAACACACTTCAGTCGGTGAAGAAGCCAAAGAAGTTCCCGACCGGTCATACACGGCCTCTCGGGGCCCCGGGCTGTCGCTGCATCGTGGCGGCTGCCGACTAGTCAACAGGGGGCAGATCGACCGATCTCCTCTCATGCGGCACGGGGGGTATCCTTGCCGACAATGCGCGCCGTCCGCGATCGACCTCAGCCGTCTCGTTTCCGAACCCTCATGTTGGTCGCCCTCGGGCTGGTCTTCGTGCTGTTCATCTCAGCAAGTGGGGCAGCAGGCCTCTACACCGACTTCTTGTGGTTCGACCAGCTTGGTCAATCCGAGGTCTGGAGTGGCATCCTCGCCACCAAGTTGGCGCTAGCTGCGGTCTTCACCACCATCATTTTCGCGATCCTGTGGGTCAACCTGTACCTGGCTGATCGCTTTGCTCCGGAGTTCCGCCCCGAGAGCCCCGAGGAAGATCTCATCGAGCGCTATCACCAACTCGTTGGCTCCCGCAGCAGCCGACTACGGATCATTCTCGCCGGCGTGTTCGCCGTGGTCGCAGGCGCGAACACCTCATCGCAGTGGAGAACCTGGATTCTCTTCAACAACGGCGAAGAGTTCGGAGTTGCCGACCCCCTCTTTGGCCGTGACGCTTCGTTCTACGTCTTTCAGTTGCCGTTCTGGACGTTCCTGATCGACTGGCTCTTTGCCGCCTTTGTTTTCGCGCTCATCATCACGCTGATCGCCCACTACCTCAACGGTGGAATCCGGGCCTCCTCGGCACCAGGGGAGCGGGCCACCAACGGCGTGAAAATCCACCTCTCGATTCTGTTGGCCTTCCTGGCCATCATCCGGGCGGTCGCCTACTTCTTCGACCGGTTCGAACTCGTCAACGCCCGCCGAGGCGCCTACGACGGTGCGCTCGCCACCGACGTCGAGGTGCAGCTTCCCGCTCTGAATCTCTTGGTGCTGATTTCGCTGTTTGGCGCTGCGCTGTTTGTTGCCAACATCTGGCGCAAGGGCTGGGGCCTTCCCCTCGTCGCCGTCGGTCTGTGGGCCATCAGCCACATCATCGTCGGTGGCATCTTTCCCGCGCTGTACCAACGGCTGCGGGTCGAGCCGGTCGAAACGGCTCGCGAAGAGCGATACATCGGCGACAACATCGCCGCAACCAGATTCGCGTTCGGCCTCGATAGCGAGCGTCTCACTGTCGAGCCCTATTCCTACCGGTCCTCTCTCACGGGTGATGACCTCGCAGCAAGCCAGAGCATCATCGACGATGTGCACATCGTCGACGGCGAGCTTGCCGACGACGCGTTCAAGCGCGAGCAAGCCCGCCTCGATCTCTACGACTTCCCCGACTTGCTCGATGTCGACCGATACGACGTGAACGGCGATCTCGAACCGGTCGTGGTCGGCGTGCGAGGTTTGAATCCGGTATTCCTCAGCCAGCAGGGTTGGGAGCAGCAGCGACTCGTCTTCACCCACGGCTATGGCGCCGTCATAGCTGCCGCTGATCAGAAGCCGAGCAACGGCCAGCCGGCGTATCTCGTGTCGGCGTCCGACACCGATCTGATCTTGGCTGACGGGTTCGAGGGCCAACTCGAACAACCGCAGGTCTACATCGGCGAAGATCTGAGCGGCTACGCCATTGTTGGTGCCGGCCGCGACGAAGACTCGTTCAGCAGCGCCTTCCGCTACGACGGCACGGGTGGTGTCGAGATCGGTTCGTTCTTCAGGCGGGCCGTGTTCTCGCTGCGGTTCCGCGAACTCGATGTGCTCATCTCTGACTTCATCGAACCAGAGAGTCGTGCCATCTACATCCGCGACGTCGAGGATCGAGTGCAGACCCTGGCACCGTTCCTCGAGTTCGACTCCAATCCGTATCCGGTCCTGGCTGATGGTCAAGTGAGCTGGGTCGTCGACGCCTACACGACCACCGACAAGTTCCCGTACTCCCAGGCCCTTGATTCGAGCTCATTGACGTCGAGCGCTGATCTCTCCAGCGGCTTCAACTACGTACGCAACTCGGTCAAGGCCGTGGTCGACGGGTACACCGGCGACGTTGTTTTCTACATCGTTGACGACAGCGACCCGATCGTGAACGCTTACGCGAAGGCCTTCCCTGATCTCTTCAAGCCCGTATCAGAGGCGCCAGACTCCATCGCCAGCCACTTCCGGTACCCGACCGATATTTTCACCGTGCAGTCCGATGTGTGGACCCAGTACCACCTCGATGATCCGATCCAGTTCCTCGAGAACGCTCTGTTCTGGAGGATTGCATCGCAGCCGACCACCGCAGCTGGCGACGACGATGCGGCCTCGCGATCGATGGACCCGCAGTACCGTGTGGCCCGGCTTCCCGGCGAAGAAGCTGAGGACTTCACGATCCAACGAGCGTTTGTGCCGCAATCCAGTGGTGCGAGCAGCGGACGCCCGACGCTCACGGCCATGATGGTGGCCCGGTCCGATCCGGACCGCTACGGCGAGCTGGTTGTGTACGACCTTCCCGACGGTGTGATCCAGGCGCCTGACCTCGTTGACTCCGACATTCGTGAGCAACCGACGGTTGCGGCGTTCATCCGTGACGGCAACGAGTCGTCCGAGGTGTTGTTTGGCGAGATGCAGATCGTGTTGCTCGACGAGACCATCGTGTACGTGAGACCGATCTACCTCAAGGCTCGAACCGACACCGGTGTTCCCGCCCTCGATCAGATCGTTGCCGTCAACGGATCTCGGATCTCCATGGCTCCGACTCTCGATCAAGCCATCGATGGCCTGCTCGTTGGTCGGGCGGCCACCGACGACGATGTCCCGCAGGACGTTTCACCCGACGGAGCAGACACTGACGACAATCAAGTCGAAGATGACGTCCCCTTCGTCACTCCCGACGACCTCGACGGACTCTCGGCCGCCGAGCTGATCGGCCTCGCAAACGAATATCTCGAGTTGGCAGACCAGGCCGAGACCGAAGAGGAAGCTCGAGAACTGCGGGGCAACGCGCAAGATGTTCTCGACCAATTGGGCAACCTGCTCGGTGTCGAACCGCCGACGACGTCCACCCAGTCAGGCGAAGCCTGACGGCGCTCGTCCCAACTACACGAAACCCCCAACCCCACGATCCAGGAGAGTCTCGACATGTTGTTTGGCCGCAAGCCCAGTCCGCCACCGGCACCCGAAGACTGTTTGCCTGGACGCGATGTCGAAGTCGACGTACCAGCAACTCACTTCGTCAACGGCAATCCGCTCAAGGGCCCGTGGCCTGAAGGCATGGACACGCTCGTGGTCGGGATGGGTTGTTTCTGGGGAGCCGAACGTTTCTACTGGCAGCTTCCCGGGGTCTATTCCACCGCAGCCGGCTACAGCGGCGGCACAACACCCAACCCCACCTATGAAGAGACCTGCACGTCGATGACGGGTCACGCCGAAGCTGTGCTTGTGGTGTTTGACCCCGCCACTGTCAGCATCGAGGAGCTCTTCAAGATCTTCTGGGAGAACCACGATCCAACCCAGTTCATGGGTCAGGGCAACGACGTGGGCAGCCAGTACCGCAGCGCCATCTACACCAACAGCGACGAGCAGCTTGCCGCCGCCCAGGCGAGCCGCGAGGCCTATCAGGCCAAGCTGACCGGTGCGGGGTATGGCGAGATCACCACCGAGATCGCTCCGCTCACGTCGTGGTACTACGCCGAGGACTACCACCAGCAGTATCTGGCCAAGGTGCCAAACGGTTACTGCAATCACGGCTTCTGTCAGGTTTCCTACGCCTGAGCTAGCTTCGGGGCCCATGGCTCTCGATGCACTTCCCGTTGAACACATTGGCACGCTGACCGCAGCGACAAACGAGGTCGAAAGGCCCTTCGTCAAGCGCGGTCCATACGGTTCGAAGATGGTGGCCACGGTGACGTCGGCAACCTTGTCGGGCCCCAAGATCGAGGCCGAGATGATCCCCGGTGTTGCTGGTGGCGACTGGGTGACGCTGTTGGATGACGGCAGATTCTCACTCGATGTACGCCTGTCGCTCCGAACCGGCGACGGCGCCGACATCTACGTGCACTACGTGGGTCTCGGCGGACCAGACGCTGAGGGGAACACCGCCATTCGCTCCCAGCCCCGCTTCGAGACGGGCGATGAGCGCTACGCCTGGCTGAACAGTCTGGTGTGCATCGGCATGGGGTCCACTGATGACAACGGCGTCACCTATGAGATCTACGCCATCAAGTAGGTAACTCTGTCGTTACGGCTTGAAGGGGCGTTCAATGAGAACGCCGTCGCCTTCGAGACGATCGAGTTCGGCATCGTCGAGGTCGAGCAGCTCTCTGAGCACATCGCGGTTTTCCTTTCCCTGCGGTTGGGTCGGTCCGCCGACCCCGGCCTCGAGCTCGTTGAATCGAAACGGTGAGGTGGGCACCAGGATTGGCTCGTTCTCACCGATGTCGGTGAACGACTCGCGATGCACAGCCCACGGGGCGTTGACCATGTCAGCCATGGTTTTCACCTGACCTGCTGCCATGCCAACGGCTTCGATCCGTTGCTCGAACGTTGGGAAGTCAGGCACTGTGAGGGCCCAGGCCCGAAGGGCCTCGGTGACTTCAGCCCGTCTGGCCACCCGCTGCTCACGGTCGGCGAATCGCGGATCGGCAGCCAACTCTGGATCATCAACAGCCTGCATCCAGAGCGGCCACTGCACCACTGGGTCTCCTGGTATGGACGCCATCGACCCGTCCGCCAGCGTGACCACCGGGGCGTTGGCCGGGCCGAATACTGCTCGTCCGTCTCCCTCGCCTCCCGCGAGTTCGACGGCAGTCCACTCGGTCATCTGCAGCATCACATCGGCCATCGCCACATCGAGGTACTGGCCCTCTCCGGTGGTGTTGCGGTGATGGAGGGCAGCCACGATGCCCAACGCGGCCTGAAGGCCCGATTGCAGGTCGGCCCACGACGCAATCTCGTTCATCACGGGTTCGCGCCTCCGGCGAGCCGTCATCTCGAGGAGCCCCACTTCGGCGTGCACGGCAGGGGCGTACGCCCGGCGCTCAGTCTCGGGGCCGTCCTGTCCGTACCCCGTGATCGAGCAGTAGATGACGCCGGGGTTGGTCGAAGTGATCTCGTCGTAGTCGAGGCCGAGGCGTTTCATCACCCCTGGCCGGAAGTTCTCGACCACAACCTCGACATGGTCGGCCAGCTTGCGGGCCAACGCCCGCCCGTCGTC
>CALJSB010000009.1 GCA_937976305.1 uncultured Acidimicrobiales bacterium | reverse complement strand
GAAAGGCTGCCGAGCTCGACAACAGAACAGAACAGATCGAGGGCGGCAAGCGGCGGGGTCGACGGATCAAGCGGCACAGCGCAACGTTAGGTCATATGTTCAACCTTTGACTAGCCATAGAACAGACCTATAGCCTTCGCGGAAGGAGGCCCCTACTGCTGGGCCACCCGATGGTCGACGCTTGTTGCAGTGTTCCTCCAGCAAGACAAGCCGCAACCGAGCAGGCCGGAAGACCGTTCCACTGCACCGACCTCGCGCCTCGCCGAGTTAGCTCCCGGACTTGTCGTGGTCGCCGCCGCGGCCGGGGCGGCCACGTTGGTCGCCAGTCTGATTGGCCCGCTCTCCAGCCTTGTTGCCGCAGTACTACTCGGCGCAGTCTTGGGCAATGCCGGCATCGTGACGCCGACCCTCGCCCCGGGGTTCACCTTCGCCACCAAGCAACTGCTTCGCTTTGGCGTCGTACTGTTGGGGCTGCGACTCTCGCTCGGCGACCTTGCTGCGCTCGGCCCAGCAACTCTCGGTGTTGTCGTGGTCACCGTTGCCTGCACCTTCTTTGGCACGCAGTGGCTTGGCCAACGGATGGGGATTTCTCGAGATCTCTCGTTACTCGTCGCCACCGGGTATTCGATTTGTGGCGCTTCGGCCATCGTCGCAGTCGAGGGTTCGACCGATGCCGAAGAGGAAGAGGTCCTCACAGCGATCGGTCTCGTGACGCTGTTCGGCTCACTCGCTGTCTTTGCTCTCCCGTTCTTGGCGGGCGTGCTCGGACTCTCCGATGTTGAGACAGGTAGCTGGATCGGCGCAAGCACGCACGATGTCGCCCAAGTCGTGGCTGCCGCTTCTGCCGCTGGCGGGTCCGCCGTGATGTCGACCGCTGTCGTGGTCAAGCTCAGCCGAGTAGTACTGCTGGCCCCGCTCGTTGCCGGCGTCAACCTGCATCGAGCCCGGGCCACCGATGGGGCGTCGGCCAACCGGCCGCCGCTTTTGCCCACGTTCGTGATCGGCTTTCTCGCTGCCATGTTGCTGCGCACCACGGGTCTGCTGCCCGAAGGACTCATCAGCTCTGCACGCACCATCGAGGGTCTCGTGCTCAGCGCTGCGCTCGTCGGGCTCGGCTCGGGCGTGCGGTTCGCTCGGCTTCGCACCCTTGGCCCGAAGCCGCTCGTGCTCGGCCTCACGGCATGGGCCGTGGTTGCCTGCGTCTCGCTCGCTGGTGTCGTCCTGGTGAACTAGTACGCGGCGGTCATGCTGGCGCCTCGCTCATCAGTGAGGGACGCACATTTGCCTCAAGTCGATCGAGTGCCCCAACAAGAGCAGCGAGGTCAGCTTCGCTGAAACCATCGAACACTCGCAGGCGCTCGATCATCGACCGCTCGTGGAGTTCTTCGGCAAGCGCTGCACCAGATGCGGTGAGCTGCAGGATTCGGCTGCGGCGATCGTCGGGATCAGGGCTTCGTTCGACGAGTCCGCCAACGACGAGACTCTCGACCAAGCGACTCACGTTTGGGGCGTCCTCGAGCGCCCGGTCGGTGAGCTCGACCTGACGCAGCGGCCCGTCGTCGCGAATGCGAGCGAGAACAAACCACTTCTCCGGGGTCAGGCCATGCTGGCTGGTCTCGAGGAAGCGGGCGAGATGTGTCAGCAACAACCGGTTCGTGCGATGCAGTCGGTACGCGACAGCAGCATCAAGCCTCTTGGCCTCATGCACGCTTTTGTTTGCGCCGATCTGGTCGCGTTTTGAGCTCACGGGCCGACTCGTTCCCCCACGACGTACGACGAGTTCGGTGGCCCCGACAGACATGGGCCGGCGACCGCCATCGTGTCAGCGAAGTGTTGCGATGTCGTATAGGCGTCGAAGTGCTCTTTGCTTGCCCACTCCTCGGCGATCATCACCGTGTTCGGGTTGCTCGTATCCACCGACACAACAAACAGCTCGCATCCTTCGAACAGCGAAGGCACATTGTCGGCCTCCGTCTTGAGCGTGTCGATGAGGGTCTGTCGCCCCTCATCAGTCGCAGTGACTTGGACTCGTGCGATCAGCATGTCGTCTTCCCTTTCTTGGCGTACGTAATAGTTGCGTACGCCACTATATCGCACCGGATACGCGAGGCAATGTGTCGCGATCGCTGAATCACCTCGCTATCGGAGGGCGGCCGCGTGCGATCGTGGTCAGCATCCAATCGGCCACCAATTGGCCATCGAGTGGTTGGTCGAGCGTGTCGATCGCAGTCTCGACTTCGGTTGCGCCAATGCGGGCAACCCGCGAGTTGTAGAGAACAGCAGCGAGTTCGGGCACCCATTCAGGATGAGCCTGGACGCACAACACGTGATCGTCGACGGTGTATCCCGCCACCGCACAACGCTCCGATGATGCAAACAGGGTGGCGCCGTCGGGGAGATGCTCGAGCTGATCTTGATGGCTCGCGATGATGCGGTATCGCTCCGGGACTGGGTCAAGACCCACCGGTTGCGCATGCACCTCGTAATCGATGGCGCCGATGTTCCAGCCGAGATCGGACTTGCTCACGGTGGCGCCGAGCACCTGGCCGATCAACTGATGCCCGAAGCACACACCGGCCAGCGGCGTGCGTAGATCGAGTGCTCTGGCTGTCCACGTTTGCAGGGCATCGATCCATGGCAGATCGTCGTAGACCGAGTTGCGGGAGCCGGGAATGACCCATCCGTCGCATTCGCCATGATCAGGGAGCGGACCGTTGCGGCCATCAAAGAACCGGAGCTCGACACCGGGCCGATCGAGGATGGCGGCAAAGAGCTCGCGGTAGTTGCCAGCGATCGAACGCTTGTCGGGGTCGATTGCATCGATCAACAGCACGCCAACTCGTGCGCCATTCATCGTGTGTCCTTCCTTACAGGTTCTTCAGATGGAACGACTTCGGACGGGTCACGCTCGTATACCCAAGCGTCGACAGTGAGGCACCCCGACCGGTGTTCTTGCATCCGGTCCAACACAGGGCGGGGTCGAGGTAGTCGGCGCGGTTCATGAAGATGGTGCCGGTCTCGATCTGGTTGCCGATGTTCATGGCTGCGGTGGTGTCGTTGGTCCAGATCGATGCGGTCAGTCCGAAGTCGCTGTCGTTGATCAGCTCGATGGCCTCTTCGTCAGACTCGACAGACATGATTCCCACGACGGGCCCAAACGACTCGTCTCGCATCACCCGCATCGAGTGATCGACGTTGGTGAGAATCTGTGGCGCGAGGTACGCGTCTGTACCGTTGTCTCGAGGGAACTGGGCTGGGTCGATCAGCGGCGTTGCGCCAGCAGCGATGGCCTCTGCGGTTTGGGCCCTCACTTCTTCGGCAAAGCGCACGTGGGCCATGGGTCCGAGCGTTGTCGCCTGGTCGAGTGGATCACCGAGCACGTAGTCGTTCACGATGTTGACTGCGTGCTCGACGAACTCTTCGAAGATTGATTCGTGAACGTAGATGCGTTCGATGCCACAGCAACACTGCCCGGAGTTGAACATGGCGCCATCGACCAGCGTCTCGGCCGCCACAGCTGGGTCAGCGTCGACCCGCACGTAGCCCGGGTCCTTGCCGCCGAGCTCGAGGCCGATGCCGGTAAAGGTGCCAGCAGCGGCCCGTTCGATGGCTCCGCCACCGCCGACTGAGCCCGTGAAGTTGATGAAGTCGAAGCTGCGAGCAGCGATGAGGTCGGCCGTTGTGTCGTGATCGACGTGGATGTTCGTGAACACGCCGTCGGGGATCCCGGCGAGGTTGGCGGCCTGCGCAAACCGCTCGCCGGCGAGAACGGTTTGGGTCGCATGCTTGAGCACGACGGTGTTTCCGGCGGCGAGGGCCGGGGCGATCGTGTTGATGGCCGTGAGGTAGGGATAGTTCCACGGCGCCACAACGAACACGACACCAACGGGCTCCCGGGCGATGTAGCGCACGAAGTCGTCGCTGTCTTCGATGAGATCGGGCATGAGCGACCATTCGGCGATCGATGTCATGTGAAACGCCCGCTCTTTCACCCCGCCGATCTCGCCGCCGTAGCGGATGGGTCGGCCCATCATGTGCGCCAACTCGACGACGATGTCGTCGTTCATCGACTCGAGTTGCGTCACCATCGCGTTCACGAGGCCGGCTCGTTCCGACACCGGCCGCTGCGCCCACGCCGCTTGTGCCACGCGGGCGTTTGCGACGACGTGGTCGAGTTCGGTCCTCGACTGCAGCTCGCGCTCAACGAAGATGTCGCCGTTGATTGGTGAAGTGCAGCGCAGCATCAGCGGAACGAGAAGACGTTGGCGTCGCTGTGAGCATTGCCGGCCAGGAGGCCGCGTTCGCGCAGGATCGGCATCACGCCCTCACCAAACCAGAACGCCTCTTCGAGATGCGGGTAGCCCGACAAGATGAACTCGTCGAAGCCCATGTCGGCGTACTCGACGATGCGGTCGGCAACTTCGTCGTATGACCCGACGATGGCGGTGCCGGCACCGCCGCGCACCAGACCGATGCCGGCCCAGATATTGGGGTGAATCTCGAGGTTGTCTCTGGACCCGGAGTGCAACTCAGCCATGCGCTTCTGGCCCTCCGACATTGTCGACTTGAAGTCCGCCTGGGCTGCTGCGATTGCGTCGTCATCGATGTGGGCCAGCAAACCGTTGGCCACCGCCCATGCTTCTTCCGCTGTGGGTCGGGCGATCACGTGAAAGCGAATGCCGTAGGTGAGCTCTCGCCCGTGCTCCGCGGCCTGTGCCTTGATGGTCTCGATGCGTTGGCGCGCCATCTCGGGCGGCTCGCCCCAGGTCAAGTACACATCGACGTGTTCCGCTGCGACCTTCTGTGCAGCAGGTGAGGCACCGCCGAAGTAGACCGGGGGAACGGGGTTCGGGACCTCCCGTGTCGTGGCCCCGGCCACGTCGTAGTAGTCGCCCTTGAAGTCGTAGGGCTCGCCGGTGAGGGCGTGGTTCATGATGTCGAGGAACTCGCCGGTACGGGCATAGCGGCTGTCCTTGTCGAGCCAGTCACCAAAGCGATTGAGTTCGGCTGGTTCTGCACCGGTCACGATGTTCATGAGCAGGCGACCATTGGACATGCGCTGGTAGGTCGATGCCATCTGTGCGGCCAAGGTGGGCGACATGAAGCCGGGCCGAAACGCAACGAGGAACTTGATGCGCTCGGTTTGTGCAATCAGCGACGCGGTCGCCAGCCACGCGTCCTCACACCCCGTTCCGCACGGAGTCAGCATCGCGTCGTAGCCGAGCTGGTCGCATGCTTTCGCGATTTGTGTGAGGTACTCCTGGCTCGGAGGTCTCCAATGCGCGGTCTCGCCTTCAGGGAGGACGTCTCTCGAATCGCCTCCGGTTGGAAGGAACCAGTGAATTTTCAGCACGGACATGCCCCCTTCGATGTCGTTCTGAGCCTGTGTGGCTTGTTTGGTCTGCAGAGACTACGAGAGAGAAGTTAGAGTGTCTAGCAAATCAGCAAGGTGGTCTCACCTAGTGGAAGTGGTCTGTCACTAGGTTCTGCCCAATCGCTGCGTTCTACGATGCTGCGATGGCCCACGATCATGACCATGAGCACGCTGAGTCCAGCGAACTCACCGACATCGAGCTGCGGGTTCGTGCGCTCGAGTCGTTGCTGACGCAGAAGGGCTACGTCGACGCCGCCGCCCTCGATGCTCTTGTGCAGTACCACGAGGAGAAGATTGGTCCGCGCAACGGCGCACAAGTGATTGCCAAGGCGTGGACTGATCCGACCTACAAGGAGTGGCTGCTGAGCGAACCGACTGCGGCGATCGCCAGCGTTGGCTTCGAAGGTCGCCAGGGCGAGGACATGGTCGTGCTCGAGAACACCGACGAGGTGCACAACATGGTCGTGTGCACGTTGTGTTCGTGTTACCCGTGGCCGGTGCTCGGCTTGCCGCCGGTTTGGTACAAGTCGGCGCCGTACCGTTCTCGCGCCGTGAGCGAGCCTCGCTCAGTGCTCAGCGAGTTCGGGACCGAACTCGACGACAGCATCGAGGTGCGGGTGTGGGACAGCACGGCGGAGCTTCGCTACCTCGTGCTACCGCTCCGCCCGGAGGGCACAGACGATTGGACAGAAGAGCAGCTTGCCGAGATCGTGACCCGCAACTCGATGATCGGCACTGAAGTGGTGGTGGCCCCATGAACGGCGCACACGACATGGGTGGAGCTCACGGATTTGGCCCCGTTGTCCAGGAAGAGAACGAGCCGATCTTTCACGGCGAGTGGGAGAAGCTGGCCTTGGCGCTCAATCTGGCTGGCCCCGGCACGTGGAATATCGACATGTCGAGGTTTGCCCGTGAAAACACCCCACCGTCCAACTATCTCAGTCGCAGCTACTACGAGATGTGGGCCGAAGGCCTCGAGACGCTGATCGTGGAACACGACCTGGTCACGGTCGATGAGCTCGAGGCAGCACGGCGGGGCGAGACGTTCGAGCCAGTGGCCGAGCCTCGGCTCACGAGTGACAGGGTCGAGTCGGCAATGCGTCGAGGTGGGAGCACCCGGGTCGACGAAGCGGTTGCCCCGCTCTTTGAAGCAGGCCAACGAGTCCGAGCGAGAGTCGACGCACCTGCGACCCACACCCGCTGTCCGCAATACGTACGCGGGCGGGTCGGCGTGATCGACCGTGATCATGGTGTCTTCGTGTACCCAGACACGAACGCTCTCGGCGAAGGCCCAAAGCCTCAGCATGTCTACGCCGTTCGGTTCGAAGCAGAAGAGTTGTGGGGTCCGCGGTCGCAAGGTGGGGCGGTCTATGTCGATCTCTGGGATGACTACCTGGAGGCGGTATGAACGCGGGCGCCGCTGCGCCTGGACCACACGCTGACGTGCTCCCGTCGCTCCCTCGCGACGACGATGGGCCGGTGTTCGCCGAGCCGTGGCAAGCCCAGGCCTTTGCCATGGCGGTGCACCTGCACGAACAGGGCCACTTCACGTGGACGGAGTGGGCCGCCGCCCTTTCGCAGACCATCGAGCAGATGGGGCCAGCCGAGTACTACGAGCACTGGCTGGCCACGCTCGAAACCATCACGACCGCCACCGGCCTCGCATCGAGCGATGAGCTCACCGAGCGTCGGGCCGCGTGGCAGCGAGCCGCCGAGTCCACACCGCACGGCCAGCCCATCGAACTGGGCGCCGAGCAGTAACAGCTCGGCGAAGAACAACTATCGGAGCCAGGGCCCGAGCTGCACCTCGGCGGGCATCATCACGCCCGGCAACTCGACGGTCCACTCACCCTCTTCGACCCACGCTTTGGTGACTTTCTCGCCCTCGCCACCGTCACGCACAGCCAACGCCATGCCGATCGCCGCATCAACGGTGTGTCCCCACATCCCGCCGGTGACATAGCCAACGCGTTCACCGTCACGCCACAGCGGTTCGTTGTGATGGAGAAGCCGCGCGTCCGGGCCCGACGGCTGCACGAGCTTCACCTGCACGAGACGTTGCGTTGCTCCGTGCTCTCGTTGGGCAGTGAGCGCAGCGCGCCCACGGAAGTCGGCCTCTTTGTCCCATGCGACGGCGAATGACAAGCCGGCTTCGAGTGGCGTGTCGTCGGGCGTGATCTCGTGGCCCCAGTGTCGGTAGCCCTTCTCGAACCGCAGGGAGTTGAGCGCGTGATAGCCGCACAGCTCCATCCCATGCGCTGCCCCGACGCGTCGCAATTCGTCGAAGACGTGCACCGCGAACTCTGAGGGTACGTAGAGCTCCCAGCCGAGTTCACCCACGTAACTCATCCGGTTGGCCCACACCACTGCATCGCCGATGGTGATCTCTCGATTGGTGGCAAACGGAAAGGCCTCATCTGAGAGGTCGGCGTCGGAGAGTTGGGTGAGCACGTCGCGGCTGTTTGGTCCCATCACCGCGAGGCAGGCATAGGCCGAGGTGAGATCGGTGACCGACGCGTTTCGTCCGTGTGTTGCTCGTTGCAGCGTGTCGAGATCGCGGCGCCGGGTGCCAGCCCCGCCGATCACCCAAAACTCCTCCGAGCCACGACGGCTCACGGTGAGGTCGGCCTCGATGCCGCCGTCGTCGTTGAGCCACTGGGTGTACACCGACTGGCCGACGGCACCGTTTACCGGCCCGGCCGACAGCTCATCGAGCACGGCCGCAGCGTCTGCTCCTTGCACGGAGAACTTGGCAAACGAGGTGAGGTCGAAGAGGCCAACTTGTTCGCGAACCGCTCGATGCTCGATGGCGTTGGCCTCATGCCACGGGCCGATGCCCCAGCCGTCGTGATGCTTCGCTTCGACACCGACGTCGGGCCGAGCGAAGAACATCGGTCGCTCCCAGCCGTTCAGGTCGGCGAAGCAGGCGCCAGCCTCGACCATTCGTTCGTGCAATGGCGTGCGGCGAATACCCCGAGCTGTCTCGAAGGTGCGGTGGGGGTAGTGCGGGGCGTAGAGGAGGCCGAGCACCTCGGTGGTCCGCTTGCGCAAGTAGGACTCGTTGTTCTGGAACCGCTCGAAGCGACGGATGTCGACGTCGTGCAGATCAAACGGCGGTTCGCCCGTGGTGATCCAGTGAGCGATCGCCATGCCGGCGCCGCCGGCCGACTGGATCCCGATGGAGTTGAAGCCGGCAGCGACGAAGAGCCCTGGCCGACCCGGTGCCTCCCCGAGGATGTAGTTGTCGTCTGGTGTGAAGCTCTCGGGTCCGTCGAAGAGCAGCCGAAGGCCGATGTCGTGGAGCGCCGGGATGCGATCGAAGGCCGGCACGATCCACTCGTAGAGATGGTCGGGGTCAGGGTCCATCGTGATGAACGGCTTGTCCGTCGGAGGCGGTCCGGCAGCAGGCCACGGTCGGCCGTTTGGCTCAAACAGTCCGACCAACATGGCGCCGCCGCCCTCGGGCTTGTAATACGCCCACTTGTCGGGGTCGCGGAGAATGGGTGCGTTGGCGTCGACGCCCTCGACGGGCTCGGTCACGACGTAGTGATGCTCGGCTGCCATGAGTGGCACTTCGACTCCGGCGCTCATGGCCAGATGCCGAGTCCACAGACCACAGGCCAACACCACATGATCAGCCGTGATCTCTTTGCCGTCGTCGGTCCTCACGCCGACGCATCGGCCAGGACCCGCAGCGGTCGACTCGTCCACGAGCAACTCAGCGACTCCGACATTCTCCTTGATCGAAGCGCCGCCCATGCGAGCCCCACGAGCGAGGGCCATGGTGCAATCGGCTGGTCCGACCGTTCCGTCCTTCGGCAGCCAGATGCCACCGAAGAGATCTGACGTTTCTGCCAGCGGGAACCGCTGCTTGATCTCGTCTGCGGTGATCTCTTCGGCTTCGACACCCAGGCGTCTTGCCATCGCTGCAGTGCGGCGGAACTCTTCCCAACGGCCCTCCGTCGAGGCCATCGAGATGGCCCCTGGCTGGCGAAATCCGGTGTCTTGTTCAGTCTCTTCTTTGAGCTTGTCGTAGAGCTCGAGGCTGTAGCGAGCGAGCTTGGTCGTGTTCTCGGTCGAGCGAAGCTGGGCGACGAGCCCGGCGGCGTGCCACGTGGTGCCACCCGTGAGTTGGTGCCGCTCGAGCACCAATACGTCGTCGATGCCGACCTTGGTGAGGTGGTAGGCGATCGACGCTCCGACGATGCCGCCACCCACAACGATGACGCTGGCGTGATCAGGAAGTTCTTTGGCACCGGTTGACGGGGTTGTCATCGTGTCAGCTCCTTGGCGAGAGGTTGCTCGAGCTGTGGCGAA
Source organism: uncultured Acidimicrobiales bacterium (assembly GCA_937976305.1). Classification (GTDB taxonomy): domain Bacteria; phylum Actinomycetota; class Acidimicrobiia; order Acidimicrobiales; family SZUA-35; genus CALEWY01. Next base: position 15,894 of record CALJSB010000009.1, on the reverse strand, counting down.
CTGAAGGCCAGGCAGAGATGGTCGACGAGGTGGTTGAAGTTGGCATCGACGGCAGCCGGATCGGGATGCCCGTCACCCACTTCGAACGATGCGAACCCGTGCAATGCCGCTCGCAGGGTGCCTGCCGCTACAAGCGTTGCGTCGGGTGAGAGGCCGAAGCCTTGGAGGCTCTTTGCGATGACCTCGATCGTGCGGCGGGCTGCGTCTTCCAAACTGGCGTCGCCGGCAACGGCGTGGCGATCGGTCGAGCGATAGCGGCCCGGGTGTCGCTTTGAGAACGCTCGCCACTCCTCGGCCACGGCGCGCAGTGCATCGGGTCCGCTGAGGCCGACGCTGGCTTCGGCCAAGGCATCGGCGAGCATTGTTCGAGTGGAGACACCCAGCGCTCGCCAGAGATCGCTCAAGCCACCGAGATGGCGGTAGAGGGCGGGTTGAGTCACACCGAGCTGCTCGGCGACCTTGGTGAGCGTCAGCTCTTCTGGCCCGTGTTGATCAACGAATTCGCCAGCGGCAGCGACGATGCGATCCTGGTCGAGCGGCGCTGCTGACTGAGTTTGGTCAGCCATCAACCGACCAGCTCGGCGTTGGTCGGGTCGAATGCCGGGCCATCGAGCACCGTCGCCGGCACGTGTTCACCCAGAATCAACACGGTCAGCTGGGTGCCGGGTTCGGCGTCGGCCGCCTTGATGTACGCGAAGGCCAGGCTCTGGTCGATGGTGAAGCCGAACCCGCCCGACGTCGTCAGGCCAGTTGGTACGCCGTCTCGGTACACACCCTCGCCGCCGATGCAATCGGCCGCCTCGGGGCCGTCCTCGACGTCGACCCGCATGTAGGCGAGCTTCCAGTCGGTACCGGCAGGTTCGGCACCGAGAGCATCCCTCCCGATGAACGGTCCCTTGTCCGGTTTGACCCAACGACCCACGCCCGCTTGCAGCGGACCGATGTCGTGCGTGAGCTCGAACCGAGTGAGGTAGGCCTTCTCCATGCGAAGGGAGTTGAGGGCGTGGCTTCCGATGTCGGCGAGGCCGAGATCCGCTTCGCTTCCCGTGCCAGCCGATGCCCGCCACAGTTCGTCGTAGATGTCGGGCAGGGCAGCCATCGGAGCGTGAAGCTCCCAACCCCGAGCGCCAGTGAAGCCAACTCGCAGCGCCCGCACTTCGTGGCCAGCAATGGTGATGGTTTGGACGGAGAGGAACTTGAACGCGTCGTTTGACATGTCGGCGTCGGTGCAGCGCGACAGCAACTCACGGGCGTTCGGCCCGGCCACGACGAGCACTCCGATGTCGCGGGTCACATCGGTGATCGAGACATCGAACGGCGTTCCGTCTGGCCCCGATGTGTGCTGGTTGAACCAGTCGAGATCTCGCTGCTGACCGACCGGGCCCGAGATGCAATAGATGTGATCGTCGGCCAGGCGAGACAGCGTCACTTCCGTCTCGACTCGACCCTGCTCGGTGAGCACGTAGTTGAGCGCCACGCGTCCCGGGCGGGGCACGTTGCCGGTGCAGAGGTAGTCGCAGAATGCTGCAGCGTCGGGACCACGAAACTCGTACTTCGAGAACGCAGACAGATCCAACACGCCGACCCGTTGACGAACGGCATCAGACTCAGCTCGAGCCGCGTCGTACCAACCCGGACGTCGCCACCCGTGAGCATCTTCGAGGGGCTGATCGTCCGGCACGAACCACTTGGGCTGTTCCCAGCCATACGCCATGCCGTGCATGGCTCGCTTCTCGACGAGGGTGTCGTGCAACGAGGACGTCCACACCGGACGTGACGCCATGCGTTCGTGGCCCGGCGGGTGGACACGGAACAGCCACTCGTAGTCCTCGATGGCCTTGTTCTTGATGAACTCGGGTGTGGCCCATCCAAAGCGGCGCGGATCGTAGTGACGCAGGCTGAGGTCGGTGCTGCCGTGCACGATCCAGCGGGCGAGTTCTCGTCCGGCACCCGGGCCCCACGCCAAGCCGATCGACGAGCCGGTGTTGAGCCAGTAATTCTTGAGCCCCGGTGCCGGGCCGAGCAGCATGTGTCCATCTGTGGTGTGGGTGATGGCGCCGTGGATGACCCGCTTGATGCCCACCTCGCCGAAGATCGGTACGCGTCGGAAGGCTTCTTCGAGCCAGGGGGCGATCTTGTCGTAGTCGGCCGGGAACAGCGGGTTCTCGGCTTCCCACGGAACGCCGTCGTCCCAAATCGTCTCGGCCCCTTCGAGTTCATAGATGCCGATCAGGCCGGCGGTCTGCTCTTGGCGGATGTAGCCCGCGGCGCGGTTGTCTCGCATCACAGGCATCTCGGTGCCGTGGGTGACCAACTCGGGCACTTCCTCGGTGACCAAGTAGTGGTGCAGCACGTTGGCCTGCGGTACCGAGAAGCCGCTCATGAGACCGACTTGGTGCGCGTAGCAGCCGGCGGCGTCAACGACGTGCTCGCAGGTGACCGTGCCTTTTTCGGTGATGACGTCCCACTCGCCGTCGGGTCGAGCGTTCACTTCGAGCACGCGATTGTGGCGGCTCACGGTTGCGCCCGCGGTTCGGGCACCGGCGAGGAAGGCCATGGTTGCGTCAGTGGGATCGATGTGTGCTTCGCCCTCGGTCCAGATGGCGCCGAGTACGTCGGTGAAGTCGTAGAACGGGTTGTACTCCGCCGCTTCGGTCGCGCTGATCAGTTCGATGGGGTAGCCGATGTATTGGCCGACGCCGAGTTGCGTCTTGAGCTGATCAAGCTCGAAGTCGTTGTAGGCAACACGGAGTCCACCGGGTTGGTGAAACGAGATGTCGCGTCCGGTTTTCTCCGCCAGCGTCTCGTAGGTCTCGATGGCGTAGTGGGCGAATGCCGCAGTGGTGTAGTCGCCGACCGATCGTGTGATCTGTCCGGCCGCGTGCCATGTAGAGCCCGATGTCGGTTCGGCCTTCTCAACAAGGAGAACGTCAGTCCACCCTTCGAGCGTCAGGTGGTAGAGAAGGGCCGCACCGTGGATGCCACCTCCGATGACGACGACCCTGGCTCGGTCGGTGATCTCGCTGGTCGGCTTTTTCGTTGGCTCGCTGGCTGACATGGAGTGACCCTAACGCATCGTTAGTTGCTCTAACACAAGCGGGTCAGGTGATTCTCATGGGGGAATTGCGGCTCGACCGTGCGAGGATCGAAGCAGATGAGTTCACAACCTGCCGTCAAGCGTCGGTCCCTCAGTCCAGAACTGGTGCTCGACACCGCTGCCACTCTTGCCGACGAGGAGGGCCTCGACAGCGTCACTCTGACCCATGTTGCGAAGAAGCTCGGCACCAGTCAACCCGCCCTGTATCGCCACATCGATAGCTACGACGAACTGATTCGGGCTCTTGGTCTTCGAGGTCGAGAGGTGCTTGCTGATCGGCTGATCGAGTCGGCCGTGGGTTTGGCCGGCGATGATGCGATCGAAGCGATGGGCCGAGCGTGGCGTGGCGTGGTCGCTGATCATCCCGGGCTCTATGCCGCAACCGATCGTTATCCGTGTGCCGGTGATGCGGAACTCGAGGCCGCCGTGAATCGGGTTGTTGAAGTTCTCTCGCTGTCGCTGTCGACCTATGACCTCACTGACGACGAACGAGTCGACGCGGCTCGAGCGTTGCGCAGTGCGTTCCACGGCTTCGCCCACCTCGAGAACGGCGATGGGCACCCGCTCGATCAAGACCTCGACGAATCGTTCACGCAGCTCATCGAACTGCTCTGCCGCGGCATCCGGACGATTCAAACTTCGTAGAATGATCAAGATGAACGGCCGTCGACTCTTGGGTGCACTTGTTGCCGCCACCCTGCTGCTGGCTGCGTGCGGTTCTGATCCAGCAGTGCGGGACGCAGCCGGCTCAGGAACAACGGAGGCGGCGGCTGCGCCGATCGATGAGTCGACGATGCTGGCTTCGCTCGAGGGCACGCCGCACATGCTGTGGTTCTGGGCTCCCAATTGAACGAGCTGCCAAAACGAGGCCCGTGCGGTCTCCTGGGTGCTCGACCAAGACGCCGATCTGCCACCGATTGTGGGCGTTCCAAACCCAGCGTCTGATCCTGACGATGTGCAGCGATTCATCAGCGAGGTCGACCCCGGCGTCAGTCATGCAGTCGAGAACGCACAGGGGCTGTGGGAGCAACACGGCGTGTTGTCGCAGCCGACAACGATCCTGGTGCACGCCGACGGCACGACTGAGCGCATCAACTCCTTTGGCCGAACCGGCTTACTGATCCGCCTCGAAGACCTCGCCGCCACCAGCTAACCCACCCCGGAATTGGCAGATTCCTGCACGACAGTGGTGCAAGATCCTGCCAGTTTGAGGAGGGTCAGGGTTTGCGGCCGTAGCAGCGGGCGAGGGTGTTGGGCACGAACTCGGTGATCTCGACGTCGACGAACCCGGCGCTGGTGAAGTAGCCCTCGACCTCGGCCCGAGTGTGCGACCGTCCCAAGCTGCCGCAGATCAGCTCGTTCATGCCCCACATGGCTGAGTCGAGTGGACCGGTGCGGTCGTCGTCGAGCATCTCGCCCACCAAGTGCATCTCGCCACCGGCGTCGACGGCTCGAAATGCTCGAGCAACAACGCCGGCGATGACCGTGCCGTCGTAGATGGGAAGGTTGGATGCCATCACAACAACGTCGACGGGATTGTCGGCAGGCGACGGGAACTCACCCGTGGTGAAATCGGCACCGACGGTGTCGATGCGGTCGGTGAGGCCAGCGTCGTCGATGTATTCCTGCGTGGCCACAACCACGGGTGGCAGGTCGAGCACGGTGGCTCGCAGTTCCTTATTGGCCTCTGCGGCGGTGATCGAATAGGCCCCGCTCCCGCCGCCAAGGTCGAGCAGGTGGCGTCGACCGGTCAGGTCGACCGTCTTCACAAACCGCCTGGCTGCTCCGAAGCCGATGCTGGAGGTCGCCTGGTGGTACGCCTTGGCTGACTCAACGGTGAGGTCGTCGTACATGCCGAGCCGTGTGCCGTGCTGGGTGAGCATGAGCTCGGTCATCCGGAACCACATGGGCACGTCCGGTCGCGTGAACATCATCCATGCCCCGGCATAGCGGGGAGAGTCCTTCACGAGAAACTTGTCGACGTCTGGTGCGTTGGCCAACTGGCCGTCGGCTGTCCAGTGGATCAAGTCCATGCTGAGCGCGCACGTGACCAGGCGCTCGACGTCGATCAGGCGCAGCGTCGTCTCTTTGGCCAACGCCTCCTCGGTGGTCGCTCCGTTGTGGATGTGGGTGAACAGAGCAACATCCAGGGCCGCATAGAAGACGGCCGACTGGGTGTAGGCCCGGGCGATGCCCTGTAACCGCGTGGTGTCGATTCTGGGTGGTGATCCGGTGTCGGTCATGTCCTTATCCAACCAGGGCTTGTTGGTACTCAGTCAGTTCGGGAACCGGTGGCAGCTCGTACTTGTCGGTGTCGGCGGCAAGCACGTTGGGGAACTTGTCGGCGTTGACCCACACGTCGCTCCAGTTGGTGGTTGACGTTCGTTTTGCCACTGCGGCTCGGCGGCGCTCGACCACCTCGGCATTCGAGCGGGCCTTCGGCATCATGCAGACGAGGCTCACCGCTCGTTGCAGCTCAGCATCGCCACCTTCGGGATTGGTCCCGGGACTCGAGCAATGCACGGTGCGAGAGTCCCACAGCAACAAGTCACCGGCTTCAAGGTGGCACATGATCGGCGGCGTGTCGGCCAGCAACGGATCGTCGCTCGGGTAGCGGAAGTGATCGATCGCAGGATCGATCTTGGCCAACCGATCGGTGTAACGCTCCTCAATCGAGTCGTGCAGCTTGTGCGAGCCAGGGATCAAGATGTTGCCGCCCACTTCGGGCGACGTGGCGATGAGGTTGACGAGCCCCTGCACACACTGGAACCCGGGCCGACCGATCGGGTGCTGATCGATGTGGAGCCACGAGCCGCCACGGTTGGTCTGCCACGCCGGCTCGATCGACGCCGGACGCCACAGCGCCATGCCATCGAAGCTGACGAGTAGTTCGTCGTCGTCCCACACCGAAGCAAAGGCGTCTTTCACGGCTGGGGCCGAGCGGATGAACCACTGCGCTGCACTCTGGCCGATGCCCTGGCCCGGAATGATGCCGCCGTGCACGGCGATCGGCCACCGATCGTCCGACCACGTGTGCGGGTCGTCTCGGTCGATACCGGTGCCGAGGCCCTCGAGGAACTGCCACGTGAGATCGAGTGCAGTGGCGGTTTGTTCGGTGTCGAGCACATCGGCGATCACGACATAGCCCTGCTGCTCGAGATACTCGACGCTTTCGGTCGAGCCGGCTTCGAAGCGAGGCACGCGGGTGTATTCGGCTGTGAGTTGGTCGTCAGACATTCTCGACCTCCGAGGTGAACGTTAGCGAGTGAGCGCTGGCACGGACTAACGCACCGATCGAGACAACGCTTCGCTCAACTCGACAACTCGGTTGGCTTGCACCTTGATGATGAGCCGGTGCAGATCAAAGATGAAGTCAGGCTCATCGACTCGCAGTTGGCGGTAGCGCTCGACCGACAACCACAGCCCTGCGCTGTCGATGTCGGCAACGATGTCCGCCGTTCTCGGCCCACCTTCCATCATGCCGATCTCGCCGAGCACGGTTGTTGGTCCAAACCGTCGAAGGCGCGTCCGCTCGCCTTTCTCATCGACTTGATAGGCGGTCATTTGGCCTTTGGTCATGATCAACATCCCGTCGCTCATCGCGCCGGCTTTCATGACGACCGTTCCGGCTGGAAACGCAACTTCCTCAAACCCAGCCCTGAGCGCGTTCGAGATCGAGACCTTGTAGGCCGACTCACTGTCGCTCGTCGATTGATGATCGACCGACGCCAGCAGGATCTCCTCACCTCGTTCGATCGCTTCGTCAAGCGTTGGGATGAACGCTACGGCACCGTCGAGCTCGGAGCTCGTCGCAACGACCGCGTCGGCCAGTCGCTTCTCAAGGCCGGCAAACAACACTGCGGTGCCGTTGCGCCGCAGTTCGGCTGCCAGGCTTGCGATCAATGAGTAGCCGGAAACATCGATGCCGGTCACGTTCTTGAAGTCGACCACCACGGCAACCGGCGGGTTGTCCGTCTTCGCCGCCAACTCCTCGACCCGGTCTTCGATCATGGCGACCGAACCGAAGAACAGATAGCCCTGGAGTTCGAGAATGAGCAGGTCATCGCCGTGCTCGTCAATGTGCTCACGCTCGTCTGAAGGGCGCGACACCCGCGATCGTTGTTGGCGACCCGTGCTCGCAATCCGGAATGGATCCACTCGGCTGTAGCGAACGATGAAGGTCGCACAAGCGGCCACGACGCCCAGACCGATTCCTTCGAGCACTCCGAAGAACGCGATCACGCCGAGGATCGAAATGCTGAGGACTTGCTCGGCGAGGCTGATCGAGCGCCGCAGCTCCCGAATCCACCCTTCGAGGAGGCTGATGCCGATTGCCATGAGTAGACCGCCAACCACGAAACGCGGGATGTAGCCGATGGCCGACACGCCAACGATGCCGAAGAGCACCAGCAGAGCACCGACGGCGACGCTGATACGACGATCAGCAGCACCCAGGCGCCTGGCCAGGAGCGAATCGCCCAGTGCGTGGTACGCAGGGGCAGGGCCGAGTGGAGCCGTCACGATGTTGGTGAATCCCGAGACTCTCAGCTCGGCATCGACGTCGAGACGACGTGATGATTCACTGCCGAGTCCGGTCAGATTGAGAAGCAGGGCCACCACAGAGATGCCGACAACACTGATGATCCCGACAGCCGATCGCCCAAGGTCAGACCACGAGGCGTTGGCGAATTCGGTGGGAGAGACCGTCGTGATCGGTGCGACCTCAGGAAATGGGCCGATGAGCCAGCCCGCATCTTCGACCGACCCAACCGATGAGCTCGTCAGCACGACCGCATAGAACGCTCCGATGCCAGCAACGACGGAGAGCCCGGTGGCAAAAGGCGGAAGGCCCATCGAGCGATCCACGAACCAAATCAGCGTGCCGAGAAGCAGTGCTGGCACCAAGAGTCTGAGGGCGTTGTTGTCGAACAGGGCGTCGAGCTCTCCCAGCCCGAGCGATGTTCCGATTGCGACGCCAAGACCGCCCCGGAAGAGCAGCCAACCGGTTCCGGCCATGAAGGCGCCGAGCACCGTGGCCGGCATGTAGCGGACGAGTCGACCCAACTTGAGGTAGCCGACCGCCACCATGGCGACTCCGGTCAACGCAGTGGTGAGCGCCAACAACACGAAGATCTCGGTCGCATCGTTTGTCGTTGATCGGAAGAGCTGCGCCGCAACGGCTGCGATCACGATGGCGGGCGCGTCTTGGGTGATCAGCGCGATGGGCACGAGCTGGCTGCGCAGCCCGACAATGACGGTCGTGAGGCCAAGAGCGACAACAAAGGATGAGAGTGCCCTCGGGAGTGATGACTCCAGCTCGTCGCTGAAGATCAGCGACGACATCGCAATCGCCATCCCCGCGCCCTGCATGGTGAGAACTCCGACAGCCACGATGCTGCCGACGAACGATTGAGTTGCCGCCCCGCGATCCACTGCCCCCTCCATTCTGGGGGAGGCTACCTGCGCGGTCGGCCGCGAGTTGAAGTTCGGTCAGGTAGAGACGCCTCGACCCGCATCGAACGACACAAGCAAGCTCGCTGCCTCGCGGAGCTCGATCGCGAAGTCGAGCTCTTGGGAGCGGGCAACCACTTCTTGCAGGATTGCCTTGGCTTCCGGGCTCGCTGCATCTTCCTCCAGCAGCGACGTCGCCAGGAACCGGCGCGCGTGCGTAGCGAAGTAGGGCCAGCCCGCCCTTTCGGCCTGTTCCGCCGCTTCGCGGAACAACTCGTTGGCCATCGCGTAGTTGCCCAGCCCCAGATGAGCCTGACCAAGCGCTGTCGAAACTTGGCCGCTGATGCAGGCGCCCAAGCCGATCATGATGATGCGACCTCGGAAGACGGTGAGCTTCCGAATGACCTCGTTGCAGATCTCGCGATTGCGGAGTTGCAGGCCGAGAAGTCCGAGGTGGTAGGTGCTCGCGAGCCAGTAATAGTCGAGATCGAGCTCAGGGTTCATGGCGATGGCTGTCGCAGCAGCTTCAGGATCGCCACCGTCCAGATGGGCACGAGACAACGCATAGTTCCACTTCATGGCCCACTCTTCGGACCCATGCTCGTCGGCAGCCTCGAGAAGTGGCAGCACCATGTCGGACAACGTTCCGTGACCGAGAGCCACCGTTGCGTGCTGGATCACCGAAACACCAAACCAATCGACGGGTTGGTGCATGAAGCGATCACGCGTTTGGTCGATGAGTTCGGGTGCAGAAGGGTCACACCTGGCAATGGCCAAGGCTGTCTCGAAGTGCGAAACCAGGAACGCTGGCCAGTACTCCCTGGTGTCGTCAACGAGCTCTCGAAGCTCGGCAACGATTCGGCTGGCCTCCTCGATGTTTCCAGTTGCGACGAGGTCAAGCACGATGAACCACGAACCGACGAAGAACAGATCTCGTTCGCCGGTGGCGCGACCGATACTTCGAATCTCTTCGGCCAACTGACGACGCCGCTCGAAGCGATCTGGTTGTGGGAACGTGATCAGCTCGGCCGCTAACACGGTGCCTCGAAGAAGGTGGTCTCCGGACGCGGTTGCAATCTGTTGCGCCTCGTCGATGAGAGCGGTTCGTTCCTCCACGCTCGCACCAAAGGTGAGGTTGACGGCGAGCGACGCGAGAACACGAGCGCGTTGCGGGTCGGAGGCCTCGAGCAGAAGAAGCGCGTCACGGCACATGTCGACAAGTTCGGTATCGACGACCTCGGCTTCGGGGTACCACGCCCCTGGACGCATCATCGCCGCGGCACACCGTGCAAGGAGGTCGCCGTCTTTGATGCGTCGAGCGATGGCGGCGGCCTTGATGAGCAGAGGTCGGTGAGTCGCCTGTCCCAACTTTCGGTGAGCGAGCCCCACTCGATACTGGGCCTCGGCGATGCCGGCGTGGTCTTCTGTGTTGTCGAGTAGGTCGAGAACTGCCTGGTGCTTCTCCGCCGCCGACTCCCACGCAGCCGAGGTCAGACAACGATCGCCGACGAGCCGGTGATAGTGGATCGCTCGCTCGCGGGCCGCAGATCCCACTGCGGCGGCCCAATGAGAGGCCAAGCGGTCGATGTCGTGTGGTCGGAGCTGTTCCAGGGCTATTGCCACCTGTTCGTGGATGAGGGCCCGGCGCCCAGTTCGCAGCTCACGGAGCATTGACTCGCGAATGAGCTCATCGCTGAAGGCGTACGAGTCGCCGTCGTCGTTCTCGACGGTGAGGCGAGCAGTCGTGGTGGTGTCAATGATGTCGAGGACATCGCCCAGCGGCTTTTTGCTGACGGTGGCGAGCACTTCGATGTCGAATGATGTCCCCATCACGGCAGCGGTCGTCAACAGTTCAACCACATGCGGCCCGAGGCGTTGTGCTCGGCGTTGCATGAGGTCGACAACGGAATCGGGGAGATCGAGGGACTGATCGCTGTTTGCAAACGCCCATCCGGTCTCGTCGTCGTAAAGAAGCACCTCGTTGCTGATGAGGTGGGTCATCAGTTGCTCGACATACAGCGGGCTGCCGCCCGTGACTCTCATGAGTTGGCTGGCGACGACGGCTTCGCCCGCTGCTGACGTCCCAGCCCTGTGGCGCAGCATCTCTGTGATGTCGTCGGGCATCAATCGGCTGAGTTTGAGATGAGTGATGGGTTCGTTGCGGCGTTGTGCTGCGAGCAGCGTGTACGCCGGTTGATCACGCTCGAGGTGTTCTGAGCGACACGTTGCAATAATCGCAAGGCGGCCAGGCTCTTCGTGAGTGAAGAGCCGTGTGAGCATCGCAAGGGTGTCGGAGTCGGCCCATTGGACGTCATCGACAACGAGCAGCGTGGGCCGAACGATGCTGAGACGTCGAAGCGTGATGGCAACCCGGTCGAACAGGTCGCGCTGGTTGACATCGCTACCTAGGTCATCAACGTCGCCGATGATGTCAGCCAGCTCGTCGGTGGCTTCCGTGGCGAGGCCCAACGCGGCGTTGATCGGGCCGTATGCGATCGCGAGATCCTCTTCGCACGCGCCGTGCAGAACGAGGGCACCTTCGGAGTGCACGCGCTGAGCGAGCTCCTGCACCAATCTTGTTTTCCCAGCTCCTTCCTCACCAGAGATGATCGCTGCGCTGACGTGACCAGACTCGGCCTTGGCCCAGAGAGCATCGAGGTTCGTTGTAGCGGAGTCGCGGCCGACGAGCGGGAACGAGGTGTAGCGCCGGAGCGAAGCAGGAAGTGGAGCCAGGGGCGCCACTCCGTCGCCGTGTTCGATGGACACGACGTGAACGTCGTCGTCGATGTTCTTCAACTGGTGCGAGCCGAGCGAGGTGTTTTCGGCATGAGCAAGGGTTGCCACATCGGCCGAGGCGAGCGTCGGCGCGTGGTGGCTGTCCGTGGCCTTCCCCAGCGCGAGGAGCCGAGCCGATTCGATGACCGCCAAGCCGTACGCCTCACTACCGTTCGCTTCTTCTCCGACGAGATCACCGAGCGACATGCCGACAAGGACGTCGAACGATTCCTCGGTGTCGCTCCGAAGGCGCCGAGAGTTGGCTGCCTCTCGTATGGCTGCGGCAGCGGCGACCGCATCGGTGCATGATCGAAAGACCGCGCTGTGCCCAGCCCCGTTGGTGTCGAAGATGTCTCCGTGGTGGGCCAAGATCGCATCGCTGCTCAGCCGGCGGACATCATCTTGATCGTGGCCAGGGGTTGCCACATCAGTGAAAAGCACCACGCCAAGAGACGGATGTGGCGAGAGCGACTCTTGGGGGATCGCCAACAGTTCGTGGAATGGAGGGTGCTGGGCACTCGTGACCGGCGCATGAGCAGACGCAGAGAAGATGAAACCCTTGAGCCCCCGAGCGGAGCGTCGAGCCATCGTGCTTACGACGATTGAGCCCGGCGGGCACATGTTGTTGAGGTTGCCCGAAACAACATCATCAGATGCCTGCAGGCCATCTCGTTCTCCGCTCTCGACGAGCATGACCGAGATGCGCAGCGAGATCTCCTCATGGCCAGGTTGGCTGGCCTCGCTGCTCTCCAGTCGAATGGCAACTGTGGCGTGGAGCGCGTTGCTCGTGGATGGAAACGCAGCGATCGCACCATCACCTTCGGTGGTGAGAACACGGCCGCTGTGCTCTTTGGCGACCTCGCTGACGATGCCGACCAAACGTCGCTGACGCTCCATCGCCGACTGGGCACCGCTCCGCAGGAGGTACCCGGTCGAATCGACCATGTCGACCTGAACAACAGCAATAAGACGCATCGGCGTCAGTTCCCTCACAGCCCCCGATGCTAGTGCCCCCTAGCTTTTGGGGCCCTGTTGTCCTGGCTGTCGCCGACCGGTGGCCGCTGGCATCTCGTATAGGCAAACGGGGATCAGCCTTGTTGGTCTGGTTGATTCGCGTGAGCTGGATGGTTCGGATTCCAGAGGGGCTCAGCTGCCGCCCAGAATCCTGTTGCCTGGAGCCAGGTCTTGTGTCGATGGCAGGGTTTGCACAGCATCTGCCCGTTGGCGGTGTGGGTTGGACCGCCCCCACCTGCCGGATCGATGTGATCGGCGTCGAGTTTGTTGCGGCCGTGATCAGGCTGCCGCCCGCAACCGGGTCCTCGGCAGTGGCGATCTCGCACCAGCATCCCCAGATTCTGCGACTCGTTGAAGAACCGGGCCTTCGTGGACACAGAGGTTGTGCGGTCGGGTTGATTGAGCGTGACCCGGTGAATGTGGCCGGCCAACGAACACCACAGTGCGAGCGCAGGGGCGAGCCGTGCGCCGCTCGTGGTTTCGCATCGGTACGCCTCGGCTTCACGCTTTCGGTGGCGGACGGGCAGGGAGTCTGTGTCGGGCTGCTCGGCTTCGGTTCGGTCCGCTTCGGACCGCGAAAATTGCAGGTAGCCGGATCGATTGGCAGCTTGAGCTGCCCACAGCAGTGTGGCGAGATCGACGGTGACGGCCACGGTTGGCGTCACGCCAGGGTCGCCACAAGTGTTGGCCCCGCCCTTGCGAATCAGGATCATGAGGGCGTCGTGACGGCGCATTGTGTCGGTGCGAGCGAGGTGGGCAGAGGTGACGGCGTCTGGGTCGTCGCCTTGGTCAACCGCAGTCGCTCGGGCGTCGGCCCATTCCTGGTCGAGGAGTTGATCGAAGATTGGTTGGATAGCGGCGAGCAGCTGATCGAGCATCACGTCGGTGGTGTCGAGATGAAGAAGCGACGTCCCGCCGACACCCCGAGCCCAGGTGAGGCTGCGCTTGTCGAAGCCCGGTTCGATGTCGGCAGGGTCGCGGGGGTCGACGAGCTCTGCCCAGTTGTCCGTCCGCTGCTCGAACGCAGCCCATCCCAGCGTCTCGGCGTTGTTGACGTGCCATGCTTGATCATCGATCACGGCGTCTCGAAGGTGGGGGCGCCGGAAGAGACGGACGAGCAGCTTGGCGTGTTCGATCGTGATGCTCCCGGCGGCAAGTGCTTGCCACACAAGCGGCAGCTTTGCGAGCGCCGTGGCCACGTTGAGCTCGGCGCCGGTGTGGCGTCCGTTCATGCGGCGCAGGGATGCGCGGTCGGTTGCCCCGGATCGGCAGCGAGGCCGAAAGAGTCGACGCTTGTCGTATGACGCAAGGTGTGCCGCCTTCGCCGCTGCAAGCTTCGCTTCGGCTTCGTCGAACTTTGCCATGAGATCGACGAGGTCGTCGCCCTCGAACTCGTCGATGCGAACGTCAACCAATCGATCGAGCCAATAGAGCACATCGTCGGCCGCAACGCTTGCGCCGTCTGGGCTGGTGTTCAGGCTGCGGTCGGCGAGTGCTGAACGATCGATTTCCATACCGCTGACCTCCCCTTGATTCCGCTGCTCAATGGCTTCCCGAACAACTTCATGATATCGAACATACGTTCGATTTGCAACCCTCGTTTGCAGGCAGGTTCTCCTGTCAGACGGCCGCTCTGGGCGTGTGTGCGTCGTGCACCCGGCTAACGGACACACCTCAGTCAGTACGGTGACGGCACCTCTCACGATCGGAGACTCCTCGATGGCGCAACCTCCAGACAGCTGGCTCGTCGATGCGTGTCGCGCGCGAGTGAGTGAGTTCTCAGCACAGCTTCGAGGTGGCGTCACCGGTGCGGGCCCCGTTCCGAACCTGGAGTGGACGGTGGCGGAGTTGGCCCAGCACGTCGCCAGCCTTCCGGCGCTTTGGCTGGACCAACACGGGCAGGGTGCCGACTTCGTTCGGCCCGACGACTTCGCCGTCTTCATCGAATCGACGCGTGGCGATGTGACCGAAACCGACCCAGCGTTGTTGGCTGATCTGATCGACTCGATCTTCGCTGCGTACCTCGAGGAAATCCAAGCGCGCCCGGATCGCTGGCTGTACGGCTCGAAGTCGACCGCCACCGAGATGTGTGGGTTCGTGCTCAACGAGTCGGTGCTGCACGGTCGCGACCTCGCTGCTGTCACTGGCGTGGCGCCGCCATCGTTCACCCAACAGGAAGCCAACGCCGTCGTGGCCGCCACGATGTCGACCGTGTCGTTCTTCATTGATCCCGACAAGGCTCGAGCGCAGCCAGATGGCGTCTACCACATGAAGTTTCGGGGTGGAGACGACTACACGCTCACGAAGCAGGGGCCGGGTGTCGCCGTCAGCACCGGCAAGCCGCCGAAGGCCGATGCTCACCTGAACGCCGACCCGGCAACGTTCGTGATGGTGTCGCTTGGTCGGAAGAATCAGTATGTGGCTGCGCTCACCGGTGGCTCGATCGCCTACGGCCGGAAGCCGTGGCGGCTGCTCGGCCTGGCCGAGATGGTGGTTGACGGCGTCTAACGACGACGTGAAGTGGACACTTGTTGGTCTCGGTTGGTGCCTCGCTTAGGCCAGGTTGACCGCTCGACCCAGGTGAAAGAACGACCACGGTTTTGGGCCGTTGGCGTACTCGGCCTCAGACCACTCGATCTCGAACCCGGCAGCGGTGAGCAACTCGGGATGGTTGCGGCTCACATGGCAACCATCGAACACCCGCTTCTGAACGTGGTCGATCCGGTACTGCCAACGCTGCATGCCCGGCTCGGGGGCGATGCCATGCTCGAGAAAGTGCAGCGCCCCGCCAGGCTTGATGATGCGGCGTAGTTCGGCCAGGGCAACCATCGGATCGGGGATGGTGCACAACGTGTAGGTGAGCAGGCCGGCGTCGCACGAGTTGTCGTCGAGCGGAATGGCCTGCCCGTCGAGGCCGACGAACTCGACGTCGACGCTCGATGCAGCGAGACGATCGGCGGCGAGCTTGCGACCCAACACCGCGGGGTCGACGGCGTACACCTTGGTGACAGCATCCGGGTAGTAGGGGAGGTTGGTGCCCGAACCGAAGCCCGGCTCCACCACGATGCCGTGTAACCCGTCGGTGGCTCGCACCCTCCACTTGCCGATGTCATCGGAGCTGCACGCTTTGTCGATGATGCGAGGCAGGACCTTGTCTCGATACACGCCCACGGTGAACCTCCACTGTTCCGACCGATGGTTACCGGCGCCATGTTCGCTGGATGGACGACCACCGTCAACGCCTGCTGGCTACCGTGAGAGTGAGCCAGCCCGACCTGCCGTCAGCCCTCGTCGATCTTGAAGTAGTCAGGTTTGCCAACGGCCCAGTACTCGCCCCAGATCTGCTCGCCCCCGGCGACGTGGACGACGTCACCCGTCACATAGCCGGACGCAACCGGTGAGCCGAGGTAGGCGACGGCTTGGGCAACGTCGTGCACATCGCCGAGCCGGCGTTGGGGGTTGTGGTCGAACGACGGGCGAGCCTCTGGCGGGTAGTTGACGAGTCCTGGGCTACGCACGACCCCGACGGCAACGGTGTTGATACGCACCTCGTGCGG
>CALJSB010000008.1 GCA_937976305.1 uncultured Acidimicrobiales bacterium | reverse complement strand
GCCGATGGCCGAGTCAACCTGTGAGAACTTGTCCGAGGCGCTGTTACCGAGGGCGGTAACGGCGGCGATGCAGACAACTGCGATCAGGGCGACGAGGAGGGCGTACTCGACGAGGCTGGCGCCACGCTCGGTCTTGGCCTGGGCCTTCATCCATGCTGAGAGGAATTCGAAGTGAAGCATTGTATTTCTCCGTGTGTTTGTTATTTGGACCACAGGGCCGGTCGGACCAGCGGCTTGTACGAAATGAATCGGGGAGCCAAACGGATTTCTGGATAGGCCCGACGGATCATTGGGCTGAGTCCGTTGGACCTTCGCCTCAGTCGAGAGTGACGATGCCCATACGCACGGCTTGGAGAACGGCCTGTGTGCGATCTCGAGCATCGAGCTTCTGATAGATCGATGCCAGGTGGTTTTTCACCGTCTTCTGGCTGATGTAAAGCCGCTCAGCAACCTCGGGAGTTGAGCAGCCGTCAGCGATCAGCTGGAGCACTTCCTCTTCACGCTTGGTGATGACTCGCTCGTTCTCGGACTTGGAGTCCTGACGACGAACCTCAGCCAGCATCGAAGCGGCGAGGCGAGGCGACAATGCGGTCTCGCCACCGGCGACAGATTCGATCGCCGAGGCGATCTCGTCGGTCGAGCAATCCTTCACCAGGTAGCCGTTGGCTCCGGAGCGGATGGCTTCGGCCAAGACGTCTTGGTCGGCATGCATGGTCAACATCACGATGCGAACGTCCGGCTGACGAGCCTTGATCTGCTTGGTTGCTTCGACCCCGTCGAGCTCTGGCATGGTGACATCCATCAGGATGACATCGGGCCGCAGAGCGGCGGCGAGGTCAACTGCTTCTGCTCCATCACGAGCTTCGCCCACAACATCAAAGCCACGCTCGCTCATTGAGCGGCGCAAGCCTTCACGCAGCATGCGGTGGTCGTCGGCAAGCATCAGACGGATGACCGCGGGATCACCGCTGGCACCGGCAGCAACCTTGCTGCCAACACCCGTCTTCTGGGTTACCTCTCCTTGAGACTGCACCGTACTGTCGTCCCTTCTCCTATGGCGGAGTGAAACTCGAGGGTCGCGCCAATCGACGCAGCCCGTTCCCTCATGCCCATGAGGCCATATGAATCGGCACGGCCAGCATCACCAGCGAAGCCAACCCCGTCATCAGAGACGAGGAGCTCGGCTGACGCGCCGTTGCAGTGCCACGAAATGTTCACTCTCTTTGCATCGGCATGTCGCTCCACATTGATGAGCGCTTCCTGTGCAATTCTCCACATCTCTCGTTCTTGTCGAATCGGCAATCGCCGATCCCGGGTCGACGTGAGCGTGATGTCCAGATCGCTTCGCACCGAGACGCGGTCTGAGAACTCCTCCATCATGGCGCCAAAGTCCTTGTTGTCATCAACGTCGCTGCGAAGGTCATAGAGCGTGTCCCGAACTTCGCCAACGACATCTCGCAGCGCACCTCGTAGCTCTTCGAGCGCGGCGTCGACTGGCTCGCCCATTTCGTTGCGACGCACGACTCGGTCGAGCTCGAACGCAAGATACGCGAGCGCCTGACCAATCCGGTCATGCAGATCACGGGCGATGCGAGTTCGCTCTTCGTCGGCGCCAACGGTTCTGATTCGCGAGAACCAGCGGGCGTTGTCGATGGCCAGAGCGGTGGGCTCAACGAAGGCTCGAACGACCTCGAGGTCACGCGTTGAGAACTCTTCTGCACCCGAACGTTCGAGGGCGATCAGGCCGATGAGCGTGCCGCGGGCCAGCATCGGCGCATACATGGCCGAGGTCGACGTACTCAGCAGGCCGATCTCGCCATCAGCATCACCATCAGCGATGACCGCAGAGTGAGTTCGAATGGCTCGCTGCGCGATCGGCGGAAGGTCAGAGAAGGCGAACCGTGACGCGGTTTTTGCTCCCGCTCGCTTGACGACGGTGAGTGATCGGTCCGTCTCGTCAGTGGTCATGATGGCGACCGACTCGAAGTCGAGCAGGCCTCGGAGCCGGGTGACGGCTGAATCGAGCACCTCATCGGAGTCGAGCGACGCCGGCAACGTTTGCGCCACTCGGTGAAGCGTCGACAGCAGGGTGTTCGCGTCGGCGAGCCTGGTGAGGCGCGACAGAGCCAACGAGTGCTGCTGTGCTGCTTCCCACGAGATGCGGCGGGCATAGCCGGCGACGATTCCGCCCAGGATCAGCACTGTTGTCCATCGCCCAGCGACGACGACGTCAGCGTCGGTCCACGAGTTCTGCAAGAGGCTGGCAACGGACACCGAAATGGCTGACGCGGCGCCGATTCTGATGCCGAAGCCGAAGCCCCGCGCAAACGCGGCGACGATCACGGCATTGACGAGCGCCAAGACAAGCGGGGATTCCCACGAATTTGTCGCTGAAACGGCGAGGAAGTTGAAGGCAACCTCAATCAGAAGATTGAGCGTCGATCGAGTCGACCCGTCGTAGCGGAGCGGAGTGACGGTTCGAATGGCGGTATTGGCGAGAATTGCGCCGGTCCACGGAATGATCGACCAGTCTTGGGCGGCAAAAGCCGTCCACGACAGTGCCAGGCATGCCACGGTCGTCGCCCAGCGAACGGCGAGCACCGCGGGAGCGAACGGCTCGAGTTGGTCCTTGTCGTCGAGCAACAACACCGAACGGACCGCAGCGGGTTGATCGACAGAACGTCGGCCCCGGACAAAGCGACGCTCGACGACTCCGCTGGATGACAACCCTGAGTTGCCGTCTGAGACTGCGGTACCGGCCGCGACCGAGGTGTCCCTCCGTTCGAGGAAGCGGTCGTGAAGCAACGGGTCGGGCTCTGTGGCTCGGCCGTCGGGCGACGATGACTCGGGAGTGGCCGAGCTGTTCGGAGGAGAGAACTTCATGATGGAAGCGCGCAACGCCGCGATGCGCGTGACTCCCATCGGCCATCGGCTCCCATACCTAAGGCGAACGGCCCAGATCTGTGGCCCCTTCGGCCCAGGTTCGGAGTTCGCCTGGCCGGGTCCGTGGGTTAGCGTGCGGCCATGAAGTTGATTGGACTCACCGGTGGAATCGGCTCAGGCAAGTCGTCAGCCTCCGAACGACTGGCTGAACGGGGAGCGGTCGTGATTGATGCTGATGCGATCGTCAAGGACCTTCAACAGCCAGGCGAGCCGGTCTTCGTTGCGATGGTGGAGCGCTGGGGCGACCGCATTGTCGGCGAAGACGGCACGCTCAACCGGCCCGAAGTCGCCAACATCGTTTTTTCCGACAAGGCCGAACTTGAGGCGATCAACAAGATCGTGCACCCTGCCGTGCGCACCGAGACTGAACGCCGCATCCGACACGCCATCGAGATCGATGCCGAGACAGGGTCAAACACGATGGTGATCCTCGACAACCCGCTGTTGGTCGAGAGCATCAAGAAGGCAGAAGAAAAGGCGGCCAAGGGCCAGATCGATGCGGAGGGCAACCCTGAAGACGCCTCGAGCGAAGGGTCCGCCCCGACCCCCGAGCACATCGTGATCGTCGATTGCTCGGTGGAGCTTGCGCTCGAGCGCCTCGTTGAGCATCGCGGCTTCTCAGCCGAGGATGCCGAGGCCCGTATTGCGGCCCAGGTTTCCCGAGAGGAACGCCTGTCGTATGCCGACTTCGTGATCGACAACAACGGCGACCTCGCCCACCTCGACGCCGAAATCGACCGCTGCTGGACCTGGCTCACCTCCCTCTCACTCACCCCGTAGGGGTCAGGTCTGAAACGTTAACGGGGCACTCTGGGTGAAGCAGGTCAGATCGTGCGTTCCAGCCGAAGCGACATCTTGCGCTCCTCTTTCGAAGGATCAGAGGCAAGCGATCCGGTTTCGCTGGTCTCAACAAACCCGAGCCGACGGTAGAAGCTCGGCACCGTACGCAGATTCGTGACGCTGTTGACGTTTGAGACCTGACCCCTCAGAGGGTTCTTGGGGTTGAGTGTCGCAGCCCATCATTACGATGGCGGCATGCCGCCGTTCAAGATGGTGTCGGAGTTCGAACCGGCCGGGGACCAGCCCGGCGCTATTGAGGCGTTGTCTCGCGGCATCAACGACGGCGAACGGTTCCAGACGCTGCTCGGCATCACGGGCTCAGGCAAGTCGGCGACGATCGCGTGGACGATCGAACAAGTCCAGAAGCCCACGCTCGTCATTGCGCCCAACAAGTCGCTCGCCGCACAGCTGGCAAACGAGTTTCGAGAGTTCTTCCCTGAGAACAAAGTCGAGTACTTCGTCAGCTACTACGACTACTACCAGCCGGAGGCCTACATCCCTTCGAGCGACACCTACATCGAAAAGGACAGCTCGGTCAACGACGAGATCGACCGACTCCGCCATGCAGCCACCGCTGGTCTTCTCACCCGCAAAGACGTCATCGTTGTTGCTTCGGTTTCGTGCATCTACGGCCTCGGCTCGCCTGAGACGTACCGATCGCGACTGCTTGTGCTGCGAACTGGGGAGGAGCACGATCAGCGAGAGATCTTGGAACGCCTGATCGACATGCGCTACGAGCGCAACGACATGAACCTCGTCCGAGGCAAGTTCCGCGTTCGCGGCGACACGATCGAAGTGCACCCGGCCTACGAAGAGTTCGTCGTTCGCATCGAACTCTTCGGCGACGAGATCGAGACCATCACGGCTGTCGACCCGCTCACCGGTGAACGTCTGCAAGATCTCACCGAACTGGCCATGTTTCCGGCAACGCACTACGTCGCGGACGACGAGCTCATGCACAAAGCGATCAACTCGATCGAAGTCGAGCTACAGGAGCGGCTCGCCGAGTTCGAGAGCGACAACAAACTGCTCGAGGCCCAGCGGCTGCGTATGCGTACCCAGTACGACCTCGAGATGATGCAAGAGGTCGGCTTCTGCAATGGCATCGAGAACTACAGCCGCCACATCGACGGCCGCTCCCCCGGCGAGGCTCCCTATACGTTGATCGACTTCTTCGGAGACGACTACCTCACCGTCATCGATGAGAGCCACGTGGCCATCCCCCAGCTGCATGGGCAATACGCAGGCGACCGGAGCCGCAAGGACACCCTCATCGAACACGGCTTTCGGCTTCCTTCAGCAGCCGACAATCGCCCGCTTCGGTTCGAAGAGTGGCTCGAACGAGCGGGCCAGACCGTCTTTCTGTCAGCGACGCCCAGCGACTACGAATACGAGCATTCCACACAGATCGTCGAACAAATCGTTCGACCGACCGGCCTCATCGACCCCGAGGTCGTGATCCGGCCCACAAAGGGTCAGATCGACGACCTCCTCGAAGAGATCAACGGCGTCATTGAAAACGATGGTCGGGTGCTCGTCACCACCCTCACCAAGAAGATGGCCGAGGACCTCACCGAATACCTGCTTGAGCAGGGGCTGCGAGTCCGCTACCTGCACTCTGAGATCGACACGATTCAGCGCATCGAAACGCTGCGAGGGCTCCGCCTCGGCGAGTTCGACGTATTGGTCGGCATCAACCTGCTGCGAGAAGGCCTCGACCTTCCCGAAGTCCAGTTGGTGACGATCCTCGACGCCGACAAGGAAGGGTTCCTACGGTCCGAAACATCGCTCATCCAGACCATCGGTCGAGCTGCTCGAAACGTCGATGGCCGAGTGATCATGTACGCCGACAAGATCACCGATTCGATGCAGAAAGCCATGAGCGAGACCAATCGCCGGCGCGGACTCCAGATCGCCTACAACGAAGAACACGGCATTGATCCACAAACGGTTCGCAAGGCCGTCACCGACATCCTCGCCATGCTGCGCCCGACCGAGGAGAAAGCCCCACTTCCCGACGGCGGCAAGCGCAAGCGTCGCCCCGAAGAAGAGAAGAAGATTCGCGATCTGGCCGAGCTGCCAGAAGACGAATTGCGCCGCCTGATCCTCACCCTCGAAGACGAGATGCGCGAGGCATCAGCCGACCTTCGCTTCGAGTACGCCGCTCGTCTGCGGGACGAGATCAAAGACCTCAAACGTGAGCTGCGCGACATGCCATGACGGCTGCCGTTTCGTCGCCGGCCCCGGCTCAGTTCGGCAGCGCAACCAGCCAGTCGTCGTCCTCTTGAACGACTCGCCAATCGTCAGAACCTCGGAGCCAATCGGCGAACAGACCCTCTGATTGCCACAAGATCACCTCGGCGTCACGACGCTCGAGAATCTCGTTGAAGTCGCCGCCAAAGATCAAGTCTTTGTGGTCGTCGAGCACGTCCTGGGGATAGAAGTCGAATCGGTCATCGACGAAGACGTGCGCATCGAGGCCGAATCGCCAATGCATGTAGTTGCCCACGACGTCGCGATGGATGAGATTCACATCGTCGGCGGCGATCAGGTCTTGCTGTTCGAGCCAATTGATTTGATCGACGGGGTACCGCTCGAGGGCCAGGTCGGTTGTGCGTGCGGTCAGGACAAACGAAAAGACGAGCCCAAGGGCAGCGACGACACCGATGGCCTTGCTGACAATGCCCCGCTCGTGTCCGGTCATTGTCCGCATCGCTGGCTTCCATGCCGGCGTGAGCGCAAGCACTGCCACCACAACAGCGACGCCGATGTTGCGGACAGCCAGGAAGCCGGCCAGTGCAAAAACCACAGCAGGGACGAGGTCGCGCCACGGGGCACGAGCCCGAGCAGCAACGATCAGACCGAACACCATGGCCAAGAACAAGCGCTCGAACGTGCGATCAAATTCTGGGGTGCCCCACTCCGCGACGCCGTCGAGGGCCTCGCTCTTCGACAACAGTTCGACCGGAAAGGTCAGGAGTCGGGTGCCGAGGGGGTTGATCGCACCACCAAGCATCCCGACCAACGCCCAACCGAAGACACGCATCTCACCCAACGGCAGTCGGCGATCATCGATCGTGGCGCCGACAGCGACGGCACCGATCAGAACGAACGCAAGAGGGAACGATCCGTGGGTGTTGACCCACAACCACATCACGGGGACGAGCCACCGAGCGTCGAGGCGGTGCTGCAGCACCATCATCACAAGGGCAATGCCGACCAGCCCGAACAGCAACGGCCGAGGTGTCCATGTTGTTGCACCCACCATGATCACGAGGCCAACGACAGCGAACCGAAGCAGGAGAACAGGCGAACGATCAGACAGGCGCCAGGCGAGATGGGTGAGCATGCCGGTGAGCACGCCGTTACCAAGCCGAATTGCTGTGCCGCCGCCCAGATCGGCGAGAACGCTGTACCAGAGGCTCGCGAGCCAACTCTGCACCGTCCATGGTTCGCCGCTTGCGGTACGGGAGTACGGGTCGACTGTTGGCACTGACCCCTCGAAGCGAATGAGATCGCCCGTTGTGAGGTGGGTGAGGAAGCTGTTGTCGCGAATGGTGCGGGCCCCGATGTAGAACCCAAGCACCGTCAGCAACCAGCCGAGCGCTCGTTCAAGGGTGGGCCCAGGCTCACGCACCTTCGGCGCCCCGACCGGGGGCACGACTTCATGTTGTCCGCCGTCAACAACCTCAACGCTTGTTGCTGTCATGACGAGATGAGTTCCTTCCGCCCGCGAGTGCTGCAGCGCAGGCTCGAGGCGTCGTCAACGGGTGATCAGAATGCTTCTGAGATGTTGATGACTGCGGGGCCGATCACGACCACGAACAGAGCGGGGAAGATACAGAAGACCATCGGGATCATCATCTTCACCGGGGCCTTTTGGGCCTGTTCCTGTGCTCGCTGCCGACGCTTGATACGCAGTTCGTCAGCCTGAGCTCGCAGCACTCGTCCAATGCTCACACCGAAGGTGTCGGCCTGGATCATGGCGAGAACGAATGAACGAACCTCGGGGGTGTCGCATCGCTCTTCCATTGCTCGCAGTGCATCGGCGCGGCTGGAACCGGCGCGAGACTCACCGAGCACACGAGCGAACTCGTCGGAGAGCTCGCCGGGAACATTGTTGATCACACGGTCGAGCGCCTGCTCGAACCCGAGGCCAGCCTCGACCGAGATCACGAGAAGGTCCATGACGTCCGGCAATGTCAGGCGAATCGCCTTCTGTCGGGTCTCGACCTTCTTGTTGAGCGAGGAGGTTGGGCCGAGCACACCGATCATCACGCCCAAGGCAGTGAGGCCCCACCACAGCAGGCCACTGACACCCAGCGGGTTCCAGATGAGCTGGACGAGCAGCCAGATCGGCACAAACACAAAGCCGAGAACGCGCATCGCGAGAAATCGTTCGACTTTGTCAGGTGATGAGATACCCGCACGCACGTGCTTGCGGCGAACAGACTCGACGTAGTCAGGCGGGTTGAGTCGACCACCGAACTTCTTGGTGAGTTCGACAACGGGGCCAAGGATGCGCTCTTGGAGAGGAACGAGCAGTTCTTGGTCGCGAACGTTCTCGACTTCATAGTCGTCGAGCGAACGCAACGTTGACCGAAGGGTGGCTCGCTCTTCGAGCTGACCGAGAACGGCAAAGACTGCGAGGCCGACGGCGAGGCCGCCAGCAGCAACGATTGCGATCGGTCCGAAGGAGCTGAGGATGTCAAACATTGATCGTGATCACCTTCTTCATCCAGACGAACCCGACGAGGGCCGCCACAATGCCGAGCCCGAGAAAGATGTTGCCGAGCGTCGTCACGAAGAGCTGGTTGATGTACTCGGGGTTCATCAACCACATGATGAAGCCGAGTCCAGGGGGAAGGCCGCCCAGCAGGATGGCCGAGAGCTTTCCTTCTGCGGTCAGCGCAGCAACCTCGCCCTTCAGGCGTTCACGAGCGATCATCGTGTCTGACACGGTCATGAGCAGCTCGTTCAAGTTACCGCCGACCTCTCGCTGAATGCCGATGGCCATCACGGCCCAGGCGAAGTCGGGGCTGCTGAGTCGTTCAGCGGCCGATCCGAGTGCGTCCTCGAGCTCACGACCAAGGCGAGCCTCGGTCATCACTCGGCGGAGTTCGAACCCCATCGGGTCACTGATTTCCTTCGAGACAGCCTCAAGACCCTGCGGCAGCGAGTAACCGGCACGGAGCGTGCCAGCAAGAAGCTGAAGGGTGTCTGGAAGCTGCTGTTCAAACTTGCGAATTCGGCGAGCTGCTCGAAAGTTGAGCCCGACCAGCATCACGATGGCACCAACGATGCCCATGACAACGGCACCAATGAAGCCGCCGACGAGGAAGAACCCAAGCACCATCGAGAAGAAGATGCCAGCGACGAAGAAGGCCATGGCCTCACCGGCCCGGAGGGGCAGGTTGGCTCGTTCGAGCATCTCTTCGATCTTGACGAGGAAGCCACGATCTTCAGCGAACGACTCTGACATCTCGACCGCACGCTTGACGAGCGCAGTCTGCACGATGGCGTTCTCTTCACCGCTGAGTTCTGCGCCGTCGCCCTCACCCGAGTAGCGGTTCAGCAGATTGTCGAGACTGCTCTCTCCACCGAGGAAGAGCGAGCCGAGAGCGAATGCACCAAGTCCAACGGCTGCAAACACCAGTCCGAGGATCACAAGAAGACCGAGACTGCCGCGGAAGAAGGCGATGCCGGTGGGCTCAGCCACGGACTGTGCGGCGAGAGCGACCTTGCGATCGGTCAGCATGCCGCCGGGGTATGAGAACGAGGTCTCAAATCCGTCAGCCGACATCGTGACATCACCGCGAACCGACACGTCTGATGTTCCGGGGAACGAGACGAGGAGTCGATCACTTGCGATCGCCATGGCCGTGCCAATGGTGCCCGCAACGCTGGTGGGGCTGTCTGAGGCAAGAGCCACACCGCCGACGGTGTCGACCATGTTGCGAACCTCAGCTGCACCGCCGTTGTACTGGATCGAGACGATCTGTGCCGTGCGTTGCAAGACAGCGGTTCGGGCGGCATTGCCCGAGATGGCCGACCGGGTGTCGATGCTCCCGGTGAAGATGATCATCGTGCGGGCCGTGTCGGCCTCGGTCGTGAACTGGGCGGCTCCCCGGTCGATGGCATTAAAGATCACCGAAGCGGTTGAGAGATCGAGATCCTCGATCTCTCGCGCCGCGAGGTTCAGATCAGTCGTGGGCTCTTGCGCAACGATTGCGGTGTCCCCGGCCGAAACAACGGCAACGGAACTCCCGCTTGGAAGCTGGCGAACAGCAGTAGCCATCTCGCGCTTGACCGTCTCAAAAGCATTGCCCTGGGCCAAGCCCTGGCTCGTGTCGATGACAACAACGAACTCTTGTGCCTTACCGGAGCGCTGCGCAGTGGTCACGCCGCTGACGGCAACGTCTTCGCCGTTCTCCTTGATACGAATGGCATCGGCATCGATTGAGTAGTTCGTACCGATGAGGGACACCTCGGTGGATGCCTCGGTGGCATCCACGCTGTGAACGACAAGGTTGGTGACCGGTGCCGTCGACTCTTCATCATCCTGAGCCGCTACGGCCGTTGTTGAAGCAACGAGAGCGAAAAGGGTAAGGAGTGCGACAAGAAACTTCTTGATCATCGGCCTCGACCCTTCGGAGGAGCAGGCTCGGTCTGAGCCGTGAACATTTCAGGGCCCAAGCGGATGCCATGGTCGGCGAGCTTCTGCGTGAACTTCGGCCGCACACCGGTGGGCTTCAGCGATCCCTTGAAACGTCCCGCCTCATCGACGCCGGCGCCGAAGTCGAACAGGAACACGTCCTGAAGGGTGATGACGTCGCCTTCCATGCCGGCGACCTCCGTGATGTGGGTGATGCGGCGGCTGCCGTCACGGAGACGTTGCAGCTGCACGATCATGTCGACCGCAGAAGCAATCTGTTCACGAATGGCTCGAACGGGGAGGTCGTAGCCAGCCATGAGCACCAAGGTTTCGAGACGGCTCAGCGTGTCTCGAGGGTTGTTGGCGTGCAGGGTGGTCAGCGAACCGTCGTGGCCCGTGTTCATCGCCTGCAACATGTCGAGGGCCTCGCCGGAGCGGCACTCACCCACGACGATGCGGTCTGGCCGCATACGAAGCGTGTTCTTGACCAAGTCACGGATGCTGACTTCGCCCTTGCCCTCCACGTTAGGTGGACGGGTTTCGAGTGAGAGCACGTGGTCCTGAATGAGCTGGAGCTCTTTTGCGTCTTCAACCGTGATGATTCGCTCATCGGCCGGGATGAAGGACGACAGCACGTTCAGCGTCGTGGTCTTTCCGGTACCGGTACCGCCGGCGACGATCACGTTGAGTGCACCAACGATGCAGGCCTGGAGGAAGCGGGCTGAGTGAACGCTCAACGTTCCGAAACGGATGAGGTCGTCGATGCGGAGCGGATCAGCAGCAAACTTTCGAATGGTGAGGAAAGGCCCACCAACAGCCAGAGGCGAGATCACTGCGTTCACACGAGAGCCATCCGGCAGGCGTGCGTCACACAGGGGCGAAGATTCGTCGATACGACGACCGACCTGGGCCACGATCTTGTCGATGATGCGCCGAAGGTGCATCTCGTCGATGAAGGTGACCTCGTCGAGCGTGAGCTTGCCGCCCCGCTCCACGTAGATCTGCTTCGGACCGTTACACATGATCTCTGAGACGTCGTCGTCTCGGAGCAGCTTGTCGATCGGCCCGTAGCCGAGAATGTCGTCTGAGACATCCTGAATCAGCTGCGCCTTGTCGGCGGCAGAGAGCGGCGTGCGCTCCAGCGCGATTGCGCTGTGGAGTGATTCGTGAACCTTCTTGCGAAGTTCATCCTCGGAAAGACGCTTGTCGTAGAGGATGGGGCCGAGTTCTTCGATCAGCGAGGTATGGACGCGGTGACGGAGATCGTCGAGGCCAGGATTGTGGCCCGCCATCGGATTGCCGCTCTCGGCTCCGCTTTCGTTGAGACGCTTATAAAGGGACATGCCCGCTCCTGATCAGTTCTTCAGCCGAAGAAGCGACGTCGGGAGGAGCTCTGCTCCGCCTGTTCGACCGCTCCATCGAGGAATCGACTTGCAAGTTGTTCAAATGCCCGAGCTGGCCCGGACCTCGTCGCGGAAAGCACGACCGGGTTCCCCTTGTTGACCGAGATGGGAACAACCACATCGGAGGGAATGTGAGCGGCTGCACGAATCTGGAGAGTCTTCTCGACTTCACCAACATCGAGTTTCACCCGGGAGTCGGCCCGGTTGAGCACGAGGTGCAGCTTCTCTTTGGGGATGTTCAGCAGAGCGAGAGTGCTCAGACCGATCTTGACGTTTTTGATGTTCGGAATGTCGAGCCCAGCCACAAGAACGATCTCGTCACTTGTTTCGATCAACGACAGAACAACCTCGTTGAAGATCGCTGGCAGATCGATGACCACGTGGCCAGCAAACGACCGAACGAAGTCAACGAGAGCCTTCATCTGCTCGCCCGTGATCTGGTCGGCGAACGTTGGCTCGAGCGGTGCCGGCAGCACCAACAACCCTGTCTCTTCGTGCTCTGTCATGAGGGCACGAACCATGCCGGCATCCAGCTTGTCGATCTGAGAGATAGCGTCGACCACGGTGTGTTGCGGCTGGAGCTTGAGCATCACAGCGACGTCACCAAACTGAAGATGTCCGTCGATCAGCACAACCGGCTTGTCGGAGTTCTGCGCAAGGACGCAGGCCACGTTGGTGGCCGTGACTGACTTGCCAGATCCACCCTTGGTCGAGAAGATCGTGATGACCTTGCCTGGGTCGCCGTCGAGGAATTCGATCGCTTCGCCGTCGTCAGTCGATCCGGTCGCCATCACCGGGCTGCCAAGACCATCGGCAACGCGGCCTGCGGCGTCGACCAATTGCATCTGGTCGATCGGGGCAGACAGGACGTCTTTCACGCCAGCTCGCAGCGCAGTCTGAAGCAGCTCGGTTGAGAGCTCGCTGGTCACCAGAATGGCGCCAACCTCGGGGTTGATACGCCCCCACCGCTCCACCATGGCGAAGTCACCAGGCGTTGCACATGACGGGCCGAGCACGACCACGACCGGGCCCATGCCAAACCGCTGTTCGAGTTCGGCAAGCGACGCTTCGGTTGCTACGCCATCACCCAGCTGCTGTGCAAGGTAGTCACGAACCGCACGATCGGTGTCGACGACGGCAAGGCCGGCGCCGTTCGGCAGTTGCGGGTCAAACCCGCTACCAGCAGAAGCAGCTGGCTGCTCCTCCTCGATACCGAAGTCATCGAGAGTGAAGCTCGAGAAGTCGTGTTGCTCCATCTTGGGTCTCCAACCAAACGTTCAAATCGTGCGGACAGTGCGGGCTTCGGGGGAATTACTCGACCGGTTCGGCGTCAGGGCCGTAGGGGGTCAGGCGGGTGTCGTCTTCACCAGGGAGGACTGACTCGCCGAGGTCGAGCGCCTCGATGGCTTCGGGCTGATAGCTCGGTGGAACAAGCGAGAGGTAGAGATCGCTCGTGCCGATCGAGAGCAAGTACTGGGCGACCTCTGGTGGGACGGCCAGGGTGATCAGACCAGCATTGGCCGGACCAGCAGCAGCCTCTTCACCTTCGGCGGTGGTGGTGTCGCCGAGGTCGGCTGGCAGGGTCTTGTCGATGGCGAGAATCTCGGCCTTTTGGTAGACGTAGCGGGTGTCGAAGTCGAACAACAGAACACCTTCGCGGTCGGTTCCCTGCTCGGTCACGAGAATGTCGGGGGCTGCCTCTTCGCCCTCAGTTGCCGGATTGACCTCTTCGATCGCATAGCGACGAAGCACGTTGACAAAGTCACCAGGTTCCATGAGGTAGGCGGCGCCACGGGTGTTGTCGACGTTGAAGGTGACGGTGACCATGCCCTTCTCTTCGAGGCGGTCGGTGATACCGGTCGCAACAACGGCCGGTGACACGAAGTTGCCAGCGACGAGCGCAGCGTTCGGCGGAAGGTCGGTGATGGCGACCAAGCCAGCAAGCTCGGTCTGCGGATCAGTGATTGCGGTCGAGGGCCGCAGTGACACTGGCAGCTCCTGCACACTGATGAAGCCCTCGGCAATGACGCGTTCAGCCGAGGTTCCCTTCGGAATCGGCTGGTTCACCACCCAGACTTCTGCGACTTGTTCGCCCTCGTTCGCGGCCGACTCGACGTTGCCGATGTAACTCAGCAACCCGACCGTGGCAATGATGCCCAAGGCGATAGCGACGATAAGGATGATTGCTCGTCGTGAGTTCACGACACTCTCCTGGTCCGTGCCCGATTTGTCGTCGGGATCCAACTGGCTCAGGATTCATGTCGGCTCACTAGGGAAATGCCTTAGCAATTAGTCGAATTTGTTCGCGGCAAAACGACGATTGGCCGGCCCCGAAGGACCGGCCAATCAGTCACGCTCGATTCTTCAACCAAATGAGCCCTTGGAATCAGGCCTCAGGTGCTGGGTCGGCAGCCGGTGCGGCAACCTCGGGTTCGACCGCTGTTTCAGGCTCTGCGGCAACCGGTGCCGCCTCCTCGGGCGCAGCCTCGGCCGGGGCCTCAGTGGCGGAGGCCTCAGTGGTGGCGGCCTCAGTGTCGGCGGCCTCAGTGGCAGCGGCCTCAGTGGCAGCGGCAGGATTCTCGAGGTCCTCGTAGTACTCGGCCCACGCAGCCTCGGTCGCAGGGTCAACCTCGGTTGGGCCGATGTAGTTGCCGTCTGAGTCAAAGGCGTGCTCACCGAAGTGCTCTTGGTACTCCTGAGCCACGACGCCACCCTCGGCGGCCTGCTTGATCGACAGGCTGATACGGCGGCGCTGCAGATCGATGTCGATGATCTTCACCCAGAGTTCTTCGCCCGGTGTGACGACCTGCTCGGGCAGATCGACGTGGTGCGCTGACATCTCCGAGATGTGAACGAGACCTTCGATGCCGTCTCCGACCTGCACAAACGAACCGAACGGCACGAGCTTGGTGACTCGGCCGTAGACGAGTTCGCCGACGCGGTGCGAGGTTGCAAACTCTTGCCACGGATCCTGCTGGGTGGCTTTGAGCGACAGGCTGATGCGCTCCCGATCGAGATCGACTTCGAGCACCTGCACCGTGACTTCATCACCAACGGCAACGACTGAACCGGGATGATCGACGTGCTTCCAAGAAAGCTCGGACACGTGGATGAGGCCATCCATGCCGCCGAGATCGACGAATGCACCGAAGTTGACGACGGAACTGACGACACCGCTGCGAACCTCTCCGGGGCTGAGGTTGGCGAGGAAGTCTTCGCGCTGTTCCTTCTGCGTCTCTTCGAGGTAGGCCCGACGGCTGAGCACCACGTTGTTGCGGTTCTTGTCGAGCTCGATGATCTTGGCCTCGAGGGTCTTCCCGACGTATGGCTGCAGATCGCGAACTCGGCGCAGCTCGACGAGCGATGCGGGCAGGAAGCCCCGCAGGCCGATGTCGACGATGAGACCGCCCTTGACGACCTCGATGACTGGGCCAGAGACGACGCCTTCGCGCTCTTTGACCTCTTCGATGGTTCCCCACGCACGCTCGTACTGCGCACGCTTCTTCGAGAGGACGAGACGGCCCTCTTTGTCTTCCTTTTGGAGAACGAGGGCTTCGATCTCTTCGCCAATAGAGACGACCTCGGCTGGGTCCACCTGGTTGCGAATGGAGAGCTCTCGAGCGGGGATGACGCCTTCGCTCTTGTAGCCGATGTCGAGGAGAACCTCGTCTTTGTCGACTCGTACCACCGAACCGGTCACGAGCTGACCATCGTCGACCGACACCATGGAAGCGGCGTAGGCATCGTCGAGCGAGCCTTCGAGGTCGTTGACAATGATCTGCCGGGGAACATAGGCGGCTGCAGCAGCTTCGCTGGCCGTATCTGCTGCAGCTGGCGCTTCAGCGACGGCTGGCTCTTCGGTGGTGGACGGTTCAGTAGTGGACACGGAAATCGAGGTGTACTTTCGTGATACCTGGAAGCCGGTACGCACGTGGGCGGATCACGACTGCAGGGGCTGGACGATCCAGCCAAGTGGCTGAGGCTACCTACCGCATGTCGCTCCAGCCACCCTGAGCAGGGATTTTGGCCGAGTTGGCCCCCGTTGTGAGGTCAATCTGACAGCTTGGTCGCTCGCAGTAGGAACTCGGGACTCTCTGTGGTCGGATGATCGAGCTCGTAGCGGCCCGGAGTCACGCTGTTCACACGCACCGAGCCCAGGCCAGCAAGCCGGGCAAGCAGCCGCAGCTCACGTGGCGTGTAGCAGGTGGTCCACAGGTCGACGGACTTGGCGACACCTTCGGGATTCTTCACCTCGGTCCGTTCATGGTTGACGCCGTGCACGGCCTCGAACTCATCGGCTTCTTCGAGAAATCGACACTGGAAGTACGCCGAGAAGGCCGAGAGCGCGAGCACTCCCCCAGGTTTCAGCGCAGCCGCCACCCCAACGAGTAACTGCTCATCGAGTTCACGAGCCGGGTACCCGACCTCTCCATCGACCAACGGCTGACCGTCAGCTCCGGGGCCACCGGTGAGGCCAAAAGCGCCCTGACACAGCGAGATCGCGGCGTCGAACTGACCTCGAAGATCGTCGACCTCATCCAACACTCGGGCGTCGAGCACCCGAAACGTAGCGCTCCCGTTGCCTGTAATCGCTGCCGCGGCGTCGCTGGCGACGTCAACAAATCGTTGTGAGATGTCGATGCCGACGACGTTGAAGCCGAGCTCGGCCAAAGCAATCGAGTGCCGGCCCGGGCCACAGCCGACATCGAGCACTCGGTCGCCGGGCTGCACACCGAGCATCTCGATGAGTGCGGCGACTTCGTTGGCCGTGCCTTTGGTGAAGCTGTACCGCAGGTAGGCCTCCCCCATGTGGTCGCCGAGGGCTTCAAACCAGGTCATCGTGTCTTCAGGTTCCCGCGGCGGGCGACGTCAGTCTTTGGCGTCGGCCCATGTGGCGCCGAACGACATGTTGACGTCGAGCGGAACGTGAAGCTCAAAGGCGCCGGACATTTCTTCGAGAACCAGCTCGGAGGCCTTCTCTTTCTCTTTCGGCGGCACCTCGAGAATCACCTCATCGTGGACCTGCAACACCACGCGAGAGGCAACACCTTCATCGAGAAGCCGCCGCTCGAGCCGGACCAGGGCAACCTTGAAGATGTCGGCTGCCAGTCCTTGAATGCCGGCGTTCATCGCTTGGCGCTCGCCCGCCTGGCGAACGCGAGGATTGTCCGACATCAGCTCGGGAATGATGCGACGACGTCCGAAGAGGGTCTCGGTGTATCCCTTGTTGCGGGCCTCAGTGACCGTTGCGTCCATGTAGGAGCGCACGGCGGGAAATCCCTCGAAATAGGCATCGAGGATGTCGGCTGCTTCGCTTGTGCGAATCCCGAGGCGTTGGCCCAGGCCGTACGCCTCCATGCCGTAGGCCAAGCCGTAGCTCACCATCTTTGCCTTGCTGCGCTGTTCGAAATCGACCTCTTCTGGGGCAATGTCGAAAACCCGCCCCGCGACGGCTGAGTGAACATCCGAACCGGCGGTGAAGGCCTCGATCAAGCCCGGATCTTCAGCGAGATGGGCGATGCAGCGAAGCTCGATCTGGTTGTAGTCGGCAACCAGAAACTCGGTATCGCCTTCGGGAACAAACGCCCGTCGGAAGCTGCGACCAAGCTCGGTTCGGACCGGAATGTTGTGCAGGTTTGGATGCTCGCTCGACAACCGGCCGGTGCGGGCCACCGTCTGGTTGAACGTGGCGTGAATACGGCCGTCGTCCGCGACTTCGGCGAGCAATGAGGTTCCGTACGTCGAGCGGAGTTTCTCGACCTCGCGGTAACGGAGGAGGTGCTCGATAATCGGGTGTTCGCCAACAAGCTTCTCGAGCGTTGCTTGATCGGTGGAGTAGCCGGTTTTGGTCTTCTTGCCAGGCGTGAGGCCAAGATCGTCGAACAGCACCTCTCGCAGGATCTTGGTGGAGTTGACGTTGAACTCTCGTCCAGCGTCTTCCTGGATCTGGGCCGCTAGTTGCTCGGCTTCTGCCGTCATGTCGGCGTTGAGCGTTTCGAGCTCTGCTCGAT
Source organism: uncultured Acidimicrobiales bacterium (assembly GCA_937976305.1). GTDB lineage: Bacteria > Actinomycetota > Acidimicrobiia > Acidimicrobiales > SZUA-35 > CALEWY01. Next base: position 15,575 of record CALJSB010000008.1, on the reverse strand, counting down.
CAACGGCAACACCGAGATGCTCCATCCGCGCCAAGACACCGACAAGCGGCACTTCGACGTTGACAAACAGCTCGATGACGCCGTCGTCAACGATCTGCTCGATGACAGCAGGCGCCAAGCGAGCAACCGCCAGAGCGTCCGTTGCTGCCCGTTCGGCTGGCGTCGTCGATTCCGCGCCGAAGTCGAGCTGCCCCTCTGGGGGCGCTGCATCGTCCGGCAAACGCCAAGCTGTGCGGGCGGCGAGCGCCTCACCCAGTGGATACGACGTGCGACTCGGTTCGAGCAGGTACTCGCCGAGAGCGGTGTCGGCCATGATTCCGTCGAGGCGGTCGAGGTGAGCCAACAGCGCACGCATCATGGGCTTGGCGTCGTGGGCCCAGAACCCCCGGCTTCCGCTCGGATCGGCGTCGCCATCTTGGAGGCGCACGACCGGCTTGGTGAGCACGTCGACGAGCACGTCTGGCAGATCGGTGAGCGGGGCCCAGCCAACAACGCCATTGTCGACGTCGAGCACAGCGGCCAATCCGACAAGCACATCGCCATCGAACCCGGGAGCGATCGCAACCGGCTGCCCTGGCTCGGCAAGCGATTGCCACCGCTCATCGGTGAGATCGTCGACAACCGAAACTTCGAGCTCGTCGGCATCGTCGTCGCTGATGGTTCCGTCGCCTTCGGAGGGGCCATTCAGCCCGGCAAACGCCGCAAGCAGCCGAGGCTTCAGTGAGTGAAACTCGAGAAACTCGACCAGCCGGTCGAGCTCTTCGGTCTCAATCGGGTCGAGTTCGAACATGGTCTCGATGTCCGCATCAACCGGCGCATCGCGCTCCAGCTCCATGACGACGACGTTCAAACGAGCCAGATCGGCGTTTTCTTCGAGATTTTGCCGCAGCTTGGGTGTCTGTTCCTCGACGGCATCGAGGATGCCCTCGACACCGCCGTACTTGTTGATCAGCTTGGCCGCGGTTTTCTCGCCGACACCGGGCACGCCAGGCAGGTTGTCCGATTTGTCGCCACGCAGAGCTGCGTATTGCACGTACTTGGTGGGGTGGACGCCCGTTCGTTCGACAATGCCAGCCTCGTCGTACAGCGCATAGTCACTGACGCCTCGCTTGTTGTAGACGACCTTGATGTGCGGATCCTCGACCAGTTGGTAGCTGTCGCGGTCGCCGGTGACGATCAGAACATCGTGGGACGCAGCCGCAGCTCGAGTGGCCAAGGTGGCAATGATGTCGTCAGCCTCATACCCCGGCAGATCGATGATCGGCAGCTTCAGGGTTTCGATGACCTGACGCACGAGCCCCATCTGCTCGCGCAGCACATCCGGCGCCTTCTCGCGATTTGCCTTGTACGTCGCCACCTGTTCATGACGGAACGTGGGCTGCGGAAGGTCAAAGGCAACGGCAACGCCATCAGGCGTGTGATCACGGACCAAGTTGATGAGCATCGACGTGAAGCCGTACACAGCGTTGGTGACTTGGCCAGATGATGTTGCAAGATCGGGCGGCAGCGCATGAAAGGCCCGATAGGTGAGGGAGTTTCCGTCGATCAGCATCAACGTCGACATCAGGGTGACAACTCTCCGTCCAAGACCTTTTGCGCGATTTCTTTCATGCTGGAACGGGCACTCATCGCATTGGTCTGCAGAAAGCGAAAAGCGTCGTTTTCGGTGTGCCCGTGATCGTCCATGAGCTTGCCTTTCGCTCGGTCGATCGTCTTGCGGTTGTCGAGCTTCTCAGACAACGAGTCGGCGTGGGCCGACAACGCGACCACTTCCCGAAACCGGGCAAGCGCCAGCTCGATTGCAGGCACGAGCTCATTTCGATGGAACGGTTTGACAACGTAGGCGAGCGCACCAACATCGCGAGCTTGCTCAATCAGGTCTCGCTGAGAAAACGCCGTCAGAATCACGACGGCTGCGAGCTGATCAGCAATGATCTCGCGGGCTGCGACAAGACCGTCGGTGCCCGGCATCTTGATGTCGAGGATCACGAGGTCGGGTTCGAGTGTTCGCACCAGCGAGATGGCTTCGGCCCCGTCAGACGCCTCGCCGATCACGGTGTAGCCCTCGTCCTCGAGGGTTTCTTTGAGGTCGAGACGAATCAGTGCCTCGTCTTCAGCGATGACCAAACGCACCGTCTCACTCGCAGTCATGACCCCTCCGGCAACGCGCTGTTCACTTGGCATCCAACATCTGATCGAGTAACTCGTCTTGGCGCTTTTCGATGGCCGTCACCCGTTCGGCCCACACCGCCCGGTCGCGCCGCATCGAACTCACCGTACGAGCAGCTTCGTCGTGTTCACGGGTAGCGAGCGGTGTCTCTGACACCATCGCCCGCAAACGTGCGTCATCGGCTGATTCAGCAAAGTGCTCGATCTGCTCATCGAGTACCCGAAGTTCTTCCCTCGCCGCATTGAGTTCCTGGGAAAGCTCGCCGATGCGACGCTCTATGGAAGCTCGGGACATAGATGCTTCAAGGCTCCTGTTGACGATGAAATGTGCCCGGGGTGGGATTCGAACCCACACGCCCTTTCGGACAGCGGATTTTGAGTCCGCCGCGTCTGCCGTTCCGCCACCCGGGCTGGATGTTCGGAGCCCGTTAGGTTACCCGCTCGACAGCCCGACGTATCGGACTTGTTCGCGAACCTCTGACCGGGCCAACCCTGGCCGAGTCAACACTGGCCGAGTCAACACTGGCCAAGTCAACGCTGACTCGGGAACCTCGGAAAAATCTGCAGAGAAATTTCGCACAACATGAAACGTCACGGGACACTTCGTAGTCTGATGTCCTGATGACTGCTGTGATGATTGCGTTCACGTTCCCCGGGCAGGGGTCCCAAGCGCCAGGAATGGGCGAGGCGTGGCGCAACCACCCTTCGTGGGAGCTGGTTGCCGAGGCCAGTGATGTCTCGGGTCGCGATGTCGAGGCATTGCTGTTGACCGCAGATGCTGACGAGCTGAAAGAGACTCGCAACTCGCAGCTCGCGACGTTCGTGCAGAGCATGATCGTGCTCGATGCCGTCGAACGGACCGGTGTCGAACCGGCCTTTCACGCCGGCCACAGTCTGGGTGAGTATTCCGCGTTGACGGCCGCAGGAGCCATCAGTTTCGAAGACGGTGTCACGCTCGTGAGCGAACGTGGAAGCGCCATGCAGAGCGCCGCCGATGCCGAACACGGAACCATGGCGGCCGTTCTCGGCCTCGACGACGATCAGGTCGAGATCGCTTGTAGCCGCACCGATGGCGATGTCTGGGTTGCCAACTTCAATGCACCTGGGCAAGTGGTCATCGCTGGCTCACCGGCCGCCATCGAAGCCGCCGGCGTTCAGGCCAAGGAACTCGGAGCGAAGCGGGTCATGGGGCTGAAAGTGGGCGGAGCCTTCCACACACCCTTCATGTCGCAGGCCCGCGATCGACTTCGCAAAGCCATCGACGACACCGACATCCGGCAACCAAACCGGCCGGTCTTTGCCAACGTCGACGGCTTGGCCCACAGCGACCCGGCAGAATGGGCCAGCTTGATGGGTGCCCAGCTCACCAGCCCCGTGCGCTGGCGCTCGACACTGCACAACCTCCACGACGCCGGTGTGAATGTCTTCCTCGAACTCGGCCCCGGCACGGTGCTCACCGGTATGGCCAAGCGCACCATCAAGGCCGCCACGAACATCAGCGTGTCTACGCCCGGTGACGTCGACAAGCTCCTTGACGCGCTTTCGCACGGATCGGAGACTGGCGGGGTCGTCGAAGGCGAAGTTCTCTCTGCGGTTGAGCGGCTCGTCGTGAGTCCCGCCAACGGCGTTTTCGAACCGGCACCTTCCGTTGCCAAAGATCAAACGATTGATCGTGGCGACCTGATCGGCACGGTCGGCAACCACGACGTACGATCAGCGTTCAGCGGACGTCTTCAGGGACTTCTCGCCATGTCTGGGGAACGAGTCACCACCTCGCAACCCATCGCCTGGCTTCGAGTCACCTGATCGCCCGCACCTCCCCCGCCCCCACAAGGATTTCGCCCTCATGACCCAACACGGCTTCCGATTCGCCGGACTTGGTGCAGCGCTCCCCGACAAGCTGTTGACCAACGACGAACTCGCCGAAACGATGGATACGAGCGACGAGTGGATTCGCGAGCGAACTGGCATCGGTTCTCGCTACTTGGGTGGCACGACGTCCGGTCTCGCAACCGAGGCAGCTGCCGCGGCGATGGAGCGGGCCAACGTCGGCCCAGAAGACATCGATCAACTGCTGCTCGCAACGACAACTCCCGACTACATGCTGCCGGGCACTGCTCCGGCGGTGGCTGAGAATCTCGGTCTGGATTGCGGCGCTCTCGACATTCAGGCTGCCTGTTCGGGTTGGGTCTACGGCCTCGTTCTCGCAAACGGCTTTCTACTGCAAGGCCAGAAGCGGATCCTCGTTGTCGGAGCAGAAACGCTCGACCGCATGACCGACTACACCGACCGCGGCACCGGGATTCTGTTCGGTAACGGAGCCGGCGCCGCCGTCATCGAAACTGGCGGCGGTGGTGAGATCCTTGGATGGGATCTCGGCGCCGATGGCAAATACATCAAGATTCTGTGGGCTGAACACGGTGACACCATGCTCATGGATGGCAAAGAGGTGTTCCGTCAAGCCGTCACCGCCATCCAGCGATCGGCGAACGCCGCACTCGACCGGGCTGGGCTCACCGTCGACGACATCGATTTCGTCGTCCCTCACCAGGCCAACGTCCGCATCGTCGAAGCTGCATGGAAGCGATTGGGCTTCACCATGGAACAGACCGGAATGCGGCTCGAAGAAACCGGCAACACCTCCGCGGCCTCCATTCCTCTTGCCCTCGACAAGGTCCTCGACGAGGGCCGGATCTCCGACGGCGACACGGTGATGTTGATCGGATTCGGCGCCGGCATGACCTGGGCCACCACCATCGTGCGCTGGGCCGGCGATGCGCGCTCGGCGACCACCGCATGAGCGACAGACAGCCCGACAAGGTTGCGCTCGTCACGGGGGGAAGTCGGGGCATTGGGCTGGCGTGTGCTCACCAGCTGCAAGCCGACGGCTACACCGTCGTGATCGCCTCACGGTCAGAACCAGCCGAGGTACCGACCGGCATGGAATGGGTGTCGCTCGACGTGACCAGCAGTGAGTCAATCGATGCGGCATTCACCGAGATCGAACAGCGCGTTGGTGCGGTCTCTGTGCTTGTCGCCAACGCCGGCATCACCAAGGACATGCTCGTGCTTCGTATGAGCGAAGACGACTTCGACGCCGTTGTCGATGCGAACCTGTCTGGCAGCTTTCGGGTGGCCAAGCGAGCCATCCGCCCGATGATGAAGGCCCGTTGGGGTCGCATCATCTTCATGTCTTCGGTCGTCGGCTCACTCGGCCAGACCGGGCAAGCGAACTACGCAGCTTCCAAGGCCGGACTCGTCGGCCTCGGCCGTTCCCTCGCCCGCGAGTTCGCATCCCGCAACATCACCGTCAATCTCGTCGCCCCCGGCCCCATCGAAACCGACATGCTCGACGCACTTGGCGACGATGCCAAAGAAGCCCTGGTTGGTGCCGTCCCCCTCGGCCGCGTTGGCACGACATCTGATGTCGCCGCTGCCGTTTCATTTCTCGCCTCAGAAGGTGCCGGTTACATCACCGGCGCAACGATCCCAGTCGACGGTGGTCTCGGCATGGGTGGCGGGGCCTGACCCAATACAATTTCTTAGCAACCGCTGCCTCTCGGCGGCGTCAAACCAAAAGGAACTACCCGTGAGTGATGAAAAGAACTTCGAGCGATTTCGCAAGTGTGCGGTCGAGGTCTTGTCTGTCGAAGACGACAAGGTGACCAAAGAAGCCCGCTTCGCTGAGGATCTCGATGCCGATTCCCTCGATCTTGTCGAGCTGGTCATGGCCCTCGAAGAAGAGTTCGACGTCAGCGTCGAAGAAGAAGAGCTCGACGGCGTCGAGACCGTCGGAGCCGCCTACGACTTGGTCGTCGGAAAGCTCTGATGTCCCACCGGGTCGCCGTAACCGGCATTGGTGTCGTCGCCCCCTGCGGAATCGGCATCGAGGCCTTTTGGAACGGCCTGCTGTCGGCCCCGGGGGAAGGTGACCGCCGCGAGGTCCAAGATTGGGATCCGCTCCCCTACTTCGACGGCAATGCCAAGGAAGCCAGGCGCTCTGATCGCTTCAGCCAGTTTGCGCTCGCCGCAGCGGCTGAAGCCATTGAGATGGCTGGCGACCTCAACGTCGACCCCGGACGCATCGGCGTCTTGATCGGCAGCGGCATCGGTGGCATCGACACCACCGAGAAGCAGATCGTCGTGAACCACGAAAAAGGCGGACGTCGCGTCTCGCCGTTTCTCGTGCCCATGATGATGCCGAATGCCGCTGCGGCTGCGGTATCGATGCGGTACGGCTACCAGGGCCCCTGCGAGGCCACAGTGACCGCCTGTGCCGCTGGGACACATTCGATCGGCAATGCAGCCTCGCTCATCAAGTCCGGCCGTTGCAAGGCCGTCGTGGCGGGCGGTAGCGAGGCCTCGCTCACGCCAACGGCCATTGCGGGCTTTCGCAACATGACGGCGATGTCGAGTCAAGAAGTCTCAATGCCATTCGACCAACGACGCGATGGTTTCATCATCGCTGAGGGGGCCGGCGTGCTCGTGCTCGAGGAGTGGGACAACGCCGTCGCTCGCGGCGCAACGATCCTTGCCGAAGTGAAGGGCTCAGCCAGTACTGCCGATGCCCACCACATCACTGCACCCTCCCCCGGAGGTGTCGGCGCCATCCGTTGCATGGAATTGGCACTCGAAGACGCAGGGCTCAGCGCCGCAGACATCCGCCACATCAACGCGCACGGCACCTCCACACCGCTCAACGATGCGGCCGAGTCACACGCCATGGCGAAGATCTTCGGCACCGACGGCGGGCCGATTGTTACCTCGACCAAGGGTGTCACCGGCCACGCGCTCGGTGCCGCCGGAGCTCTCGAAGCCGTTGCCGTCGTCCTTTCGATGCAACACGGCCAGATCCCGCCGACAGCAGGCTTCGAACAGCCAGATCCCGAGCTCCCTGAGCTCGACCTCGTCGTTGGCGAAGCTCGCGACTGGGAGCCGGGCCCGGCGATGTCGAACAGCTTTGGCTTCGGCGGCCACAACGGTTCGCTGGTCATCGCTCCGGCGACCTGAGGGTCAGCCAGCGGCGTCCGGCTCGACCAACACCACCATCAACTCCGCTGAGCAGGCTGTCTCACCGTTCACCGAGGCTGTCCCAGTGCCCCGGCCACCGCGTGCGCTGATGCGGCTGAACTCGACCGCAAGGTCAAGGGTGTCGCCCGGTACAACCTGGCGCCGGAACTTTACGTTGTTGACGCCGCCGAAGAAGGGGATTCTTCCCGCAAACTTCGGATCAGCGAGCGGAGCACACGCTCCCACTTGAGCAAGGGCTTCCACCATCAAAACACCGGGAAGTGTCGGTTGCCCCGGAAAGTGCCCGGCAAAGAAGTACTCGTCGCCGGTGAGATGCCAACGACCAGCAACGCGCTCACCCGGTACGAGCTCGGTCAGCTCATCCACGAGCAGGAAGGGCGGGCGGTGCGGTAAGAGGTCGATCGGGGCAGGCAACTCATCTGACATCTGGCCAAGGATTGCGGATCGCGGGCCAAAAGCAGACATCCCCCGGCCGGAGCCGGAGGATGTCTTCACATTTGTACGAACACGGCACTCCAAACATCAGAGACGTTCGGCGCAGCGTGTTACGTGTGCGTCCCAGACTCCTGCAGTGAGCCAGGGACCAGCGAGATCAGCCCTTGGCCGCAGCCTTGAGCTTCGATCCAGCGGTGACCTTCACGGCCTTTGAAGCCGGGATGTCGATTGGCTCCTTGGTCTGCGGGTTGAAGCCCTTGCGAGCCTTGCGGTCGACCTGCTCGAAGGAGACAATGCCGGGAATCGTGACCTTGTTGCCACGAGACACCTGCTTCATCACGGTTTCGAACATGCTGTCGAGAACGCTTCCGACGTCCTTCTTGGAAACCTCACTGTCGTCTGCGATTGCATCGATCAACTCTGACTTGTTCACGGCGAACTCCTAGTGCTTTCTGCGTCCCGCCCTTTGGGAGACGTTCGAAAGTTGAGCCCTTTTGAATGACAAAGTCAAGCATTTGCGAATCTTCGCTACTTCGCGTTGTCGCTCGTGGAGCGGGATCGTGAGCTCCGCGCTCAAATTACATCGTGCATCGGTCGCCTGCAACGAGCTCGGGCCGGGCGCGAATCGCGCCGGTGTCGACGGACCAATCCATCGACTACCGGCGCGTTCCGCAGACGGTTCTGTCGGGTTGGAGCTAGCCGAGTCCCATCATTGCGGCGACCTCGACCGGCTGCTCGTCGGGCAGAGGCGCATCAGGCAGTGGCTCAGGCTCAGGGCCATCCGGCTCCTCGGTGGCGGGCGGAGCCTCGTCTGCCGCCGGGTCTTCCTCGAGCAGCTCCTCGTCTACCGCTTCTGCCTCTTCCTCGACGGCGTCCGCTTCGTCGCCGAACAACAGCTCGTCCAGGAGCTCGAAGAACTCATCAATCGGCGGCAAAGGATCAACGACTGGCATCTCCGCGGCATAGGTGATCACCGGGAGCTCATCGACACACGAGGTATCGATCGGCCCTCCCGGGTCGTTCAAGAACTGCGACATCACCGATTGCGGACATGGCCCCGAGAAGGCCACAACGTGGGCCAGGTTCGGGAAGAACACCAGATCGACATTGGTGAGGTGACCGGCCGTGAGCTCGCTCCACTCCGGTGGAGTCTGGGCATCGTTGTCGGTGTAAATCACCAGCGTGTCAAGGTCGCTCATAACCGGCTCACTCACTGCCGGCACCTCTGGTGCGACGTCGACCAAGTTGCACTGACTCACAATCTGAGGGCCGATGATGCTCTCGGCGTAGGCAATGATCGCCTCGGAGTAGCCCGTGTCGTTTGAGGTTGCTCGCTCGGTGTAGGGCACCTCCTCAGCGCACACCACGGTGAGGAAGAACCCATCGGAGAACTGCCCCGCGGGACCGGGAAGGCCGCGCAGCCTCGCCAACATCGCTTCGCTCTCCGGAGGTTCGAGTCCAAAGATCTGGAAGCTCACCGCACGAGCAAAGTTCGTGACTCCTTCGGCACGAACCGCCGGATCATCGCTTGCGGCTGCGTTGAACAATGCTGGGAGCAACGGATTCGGGAGGTCGAATCCAACAATGTCGAGGAGCAGCAAGCCGTCGAATGAAAACTCGGGAGTCCCAAACAACAACTCAGACTCGGTACCCGTGAGCAGCACTGGATCGGCGATGAGGTTGTCGACCGCCTTGCTGATGTCGGTCTCGAGATCGGGGAACGACTCGCCGCATGCAGTGGTGTTGCAGTAGTCGACAACTCGATCGAGTCGATCCAAGAACCCAACCGCATCATCGCCGCCACCAACGCTGACCTCGGGCGGGAAGACCGAGTCGAGCACGACCGAGCGAATGCCTTCTGGGCGGTCACGCATCACGGTGAGCGCCAGATCGGTGCCGTAGGAGCCGCCGAACAGGTTCCACTCGGGGATACCGAAGGCGATGCGCAGGTCGGCAAGGTCAGCAGCATTCTCGACCGTCGTATACCCGTCGACGTTGATCCCCTCGGCTGCGAAACGTTCGAAGCATTCCACGACAAAGGCGTCTTGGGCTGCGAGGAACTCTTCTTCGGTGTCAAAGATCGGGAATGGTTCACTCCGCTGGCGTTCGGTGGCGCAGTTGAGATTCGGTTGGGCGTAACCAGTGCCGCGCTGGTCGAAGTAGAGAACATCACGGCCATCGGCAGCGCTACCAATCGCAAAATCGTGGATCAGCGCCGCGAAGTTCATTGGCGAGCCGCCAGGACCACCCTCGAGATACACGAGCGGGTCGGGCTTTGTGCCGTCTCCAGGCACGATCGCAAACGCCACGCTGATGAGACGAGAACCTTCGACCTGGCGGTCTTCAGGAACGGAGAAGAAGCCGCAGATCGCATCAAACGGGATGTCGCCGTCGACCGGGCACACGTTGAACGACAGGTAGTCGCTCGGTGCGCTGTCGTCGCCGAGCATCGTGAAGTTCACGCAAGGAACCGCGATGCTGTTGGGCTCATTTGGCGTGACGCCGGCGTGAACAATCTTGACTGCGACCGCAGGCGAGTCCAGCTGCACGCTCGGCAGATTGAACGGTGCGTACGGGGCGAGGTCGGGCAGGTCCGGCGTCGGGATCGTCTCGGCGACGATGTGACCGTTGGCGTCGAGGAACTGGACTCGAATCTGCTCTTCGAACTGCGTCGACCGGAACGTCAAGTCGAGCTGGTCATTGAAGTGCTCGAGGTCACCGGTGATGCCGCTCGCAACGACGGTGCCAACGAGTGGCCGAGCGAGCGGGATGATTGCGGACTCATGGCGATCAACCACTCGACCGTCTGGCCAGACAGCAGGAATCATCACGAGCTTGCTCTCGAGTTCGACCTCGCAGCCGAGCTCGTCTTCTTGGTCCTGTGCACTTGCCGGCGACATACCGAGCGTCAGCGTTGCAACCATGACGGCGGCGACCCCAGCGATCAGCATCCGGAAACGTCGTTTGACGTGGAGCATGAGCTCCTCACAATCTGTTTCGAGGCGCGCTAAAAACGCGCCGAACGGGCATTCCTTTCGCAGATGTCCCCGGACGGTCCCTCGAGATGCCCTCACGTCGCCGGCCAGCTCACCCGCTCCAGGCAACGTAGCCCACAGCGAAGATGACGTGGTGTCGGCTCTCAAACCAGCTCGTTGATCAGTGCTGGTTGGTCAGTGCTGGTTGATCATGGCGGTGCTCGCGTGATCGAAGTAGTCGACCAGCATCTGTCGGACCGCCACTGCGCTTTCGTCGGCCAGGTCTGGCCGCATGGGCACGGCGGCAACCGCGGCGAGCATGGCTGCGAGCCACGCGTCGCGCTCGGCTTGCCCGATGGCAAATGGCATGTGCCGCATCCGAAGGCGGGGGTGCCCGCGTTCGTCGCTGTAGGTACTCGGTCCGCCCCAGTACTGCTGCAGGAACTGAGCGGTGTGCAGCCTCGGCAAGGTGAGGTCATTGGGATAGAGCGGGGCGAGCACGGCGTCATCAGCGACTGTGTCATAGAAGTGATCGACGAGCGCTTCAAAATACTCCCAGCCGCCGACCGCTTCGAAAACAGAGATGGCTTCAGATTCACCTGGCGCCTCACCGTTGTCGTCGTTTGTCGGACTTCCTACGCTGCTGTTCAATGGGATCCTTCAGTTGGCTTTATGGGTTGGTGTGCGAGACTACGGGAATGTCGAATGACCTAGTCCGGTTCAACTCCCCATGGTCGCACTCATGACACGTCCGGCAACAGACGCCCAAGTCAAGTTCGAGACGCACGTCACCCCAGAACTCGAGATTTTGTTCAGGACGGCCCGTTCACTCACCCGCAGTCAGGCTGACGCCGAGGACCTCGTGCAGGAGACACTCCTGCGAGCATTCCGGGCCATCGATCGCTTCGACGGTCGCTATCCCCGGGCGTGGCTCATGACCATCATGCGCAACGCCAACATCAACCGAGCCCGAAAGAAGACCCCTGATCTTCTCACCGACCCGGATCTCACCTTTGAACGCTCGGCAGAATTCGCCGACCATGTCGGCCCCGAAGAAACCGTCGTCGAGCCGGTGTTCGATGCTGCGGTCAGCGACGCCTTCAACAGCCTGTCTGAAGACTTCCGCGAGGTCGTCGAACTCGTCGACCTCAACGGCCTCGCCTACCAAGAGGCCGCCGACATCATCGGCGTGCCGGTTGGCACCGTGATGAGCAGGCTCCATCGAGCCCGCAAGAGAATTCGTGAACACATTGGCGCTGAGGGTCTTGAATCGTCAGGCGCATTCCGGAATGGTGGGGCAGCCTGATGAAGAAACTCTTCGGTCGCAAGAAGGGTGGCCTCTCTTGCGAAGAGGTCATGGAAGTACTTCAGAGCTATCTCGACGGCGAAACTGATGCCGAGACGACCCGCAAGGTCATCGAGCACAACGCCGACTGCGCCAACTGTGAGCTCGAGTCCAAGGTGTACCAGGACATCAAAAGCAGTCTCGCTCGCCGCACAGAACCCGTCGATCCGACGGTGATGGCAACACTGCAGAATTTCTCAGATCGCCTCGTCAGCGGAGAGATCGAGTAGTATTCGGAGTCTTGCGACTCCTCCTCGACCTTCGACTTCTGGGCCCGGCCGTCTGATCTGACGCGCCGGGTTGCGAAACGTACGCCCGCAAGCGTCGGGCCGTTCACCAAGTCGAAGCACAGCAAGTCACACCACAAGTCGAGGAAATCTGCCATGAGCAGCGAAACTGCGAGTCAACGAAGTCGTAACGCCCAGCGAGCCAGAGCTGGGAAAATGCCGATCGAGAAGTACCGGCCCTATCTCTCCTATCTGCCCATCGATCTTCCCGATCGCACATGGCCAGACGTCGAGGTTGCCGAAGCACCGCTGTGGTGCTCGGTCGATCTTCGCGACGGAAACCAAGCGCTCATCGAGCCAATGGATCCCGATCGCAAGCGGATGATGTTCGACAAGCTCGTCGAGGTCGGTTTCAAGGAGATCGAGGTTGGCTTTCCTGCCGCCAGCGACACCGATTTTGAGTTCGTACGCCAGATCATCACAGACGGCGCCATACCGAGCGATGTCACGATCCAGGTGCTCACCCAAGCTCGCCCGGATCTGATCAGCCGTACCTACGAGAGTTTGGTCGGGGCCGAGAACGCCATCGTTCATCTCTACAACTCCACCTCTACGGTGCAGCGTCGGGTCGTTTTCGGCCTTGACGAGGCCGGCATCATCGACATCGCCGTCGAGGGCGCAAAGGGATGTGCGGCCAACGAGAAGTTCATCAACGGCACAAGCCTTCGTTATGAGTACTCCCCCGAGAGCTTCACGGGAACCGAACTCCCTTTCGCCAAGCAGATCTGCGAAGAAGTGATGGACGTGTGGGGATCATCGGCAGACAATCCGGTGATTCTCAATCTTCCGGCCACCGTCGAGATGAGCACGGCCAACGTCTATGGCGACATGATCGAGTGGTTCCACCGCAACATCAACAATCGCGACGCTGTCATCTTGTCGCTCCATCCTCACAACGACCGTGGCACCGCAGTGGCCGCCTCAGAGTTCGGTGTGATGGCGGGCGCTGATCGTGTCGAAGGAACGCTCTTCGGCAACGGTGAGCGAACTGGCAACGTCGACATCGTCACGCTCGCCCTCAACCTCTTCAGCCTCGGCGTCGACCCCGAGCTCGATCTCACTGAGATCAACGAGCTGCGGCGGGTCGCCGAGCACTGCAACCAGCTCCCCGTTCATCCCCGTCATCCCTACGTTGGCGATCTGGTCTACACCGCCTTTTCTGGTTCGCACCAAGACGCCATCAAGAAGGGCTTCGAGGCGATGGAGGCCACCGGCCAGGAGCTGTGGGAGGTCCCGTATCTTCCGATCGACCCGCAAGACGTCGGTCGAACCTACGAAGACGTCATCCGAGTCAACTCACAGTCCGGCAAGGGTGGTGTGGCGTACCTGCTCAAGGTCGAGCGAGATCTCGACCTGCCTCGTCGTCTGCAGATCGAGTTCACTCGCACCGTGCAGACCGTCACCGACATGACTGGCAAAGAGATCACGGGCAACGAGATCTGGGAGCAGTTCGAGAATCACTATCTCGCCGCTACCAAGCCCTACGAGCTCGTGTCGTTTGCGACCGAGCAGAACGCTGCGGGTCAAGACCGAACGCGCATGAGCGCCGTTGTGCGAGTGGATGGTGAAGAACAGACCATCACCGCTGAGGGCAACGGATCGATCGATGCGTTTGCCGTTGCCCTTCGTGAGCTGAGCGGCACCGACTTCCGGGTGCTCGACTACCACGAGCACGCCATCGGCGGTGGAGCCGACGCACGGGCCGTGTGTTACACCGAGCTCAAGGTCGACGACGTCGAACTCTGGGGCGTTGGCATTCACACTGACATCGTCACGGCCTCACTCCGAGCCGTCGTGTCCGCCGTCAATCGCTCCCGCAGCTAACAAACAACAGCGGGCGGTACCGCGCCCGCTTCGAGAGGCCTGCAGCGAGCCCCGCAGTAGCGAGCCCCAAGACCTTCAAAACCCAAACTGGAGTCCCCTACCGGCGTTTTCGCCGGCGTGAGCCTCCAGTTCAAGCCACCTCTCTCGTTCTGGAGGCCCCTACCGGCGTTTTTTAGCGGTGGGAGACTCCAGATCGGGAGGAGAAGTGAGGGTGTGAGCGGATCAGGCGCAGGCGCCGAGTGGCGTCTCGCTGCCTGCTCGCAAGGTGTTCGTGAAGTTCGCTGCTTCGCCGGCACGGATGGAGATGGCTGTGCCGCACGTGCCGTTCACCTCGGTCGACCAGCGAGCAGGGTCAACGGTTTCGGTGACGGTGCATGGCGTGCCTTCCTCGACACCGTCGAGTGTGACGCTGGTTGAGCCGCTCGATAGCGATGTGCTGGTGGAGAACCCGCCGTCGCACTCGATGGTGAAGCCGAAGATCGGCACCTGAGCGCCTGCTCCCGCAACAACCGTCTTTGAAACAACAATCGCGCTGCTCACCGGCGGGGGCGGCACGGTGTGGCAATAGGTCACTGTCACGGACGCTGTGACCCGGGTGAAGGTTTCACTCTCAAAGTCCGCAGTTCCACCGGTCGTCGTAAAGCCGCCGCTCGTTACGTCGAACACGACGCTCGGAGCGAGGTACGGCGCGATGTCGCTTGCAATCTGACCTTCCGTGGATGACAGAACATCATTGACGTCGAGGGTGATCGTCTCACTTGGGCCGGCCTGCTGGGAGAGATTCACAAGCGAGGCGGGGGCGCTGTCAGCAATGCCACCAGGCCCACTAAGGCCTGCCGAAAAATCGAAGACAATGATGCGTAGGTCTGCATCCGAAATTGAGAGGTTGGTAGCGCTACCCGTTACCGAGATTCCGATACTGGTCGAGACCATCACAGCCGTCAGGTCACCTGGACCGGTAAATCCGGGAACCGAAAGGGTTCCCGCCTCAGTCAAACGAAAGACGTCAGAGTCAGTGTGCACAATGTCGCACGAACCCCCAGTCACCAACTGTGCAGGGGCGGGAGCGTCGGCTACCTCGGGCATTGCGGCCTCGAGGCCCGGTGCGATGTCTGCGGCTGCATCACCAACCTCGGCGCCAGCGCTGAGGGGCTGGCCGGATTGGAGCTGAATTGCCGATGCGGCAATCAGCGCGGCCGCAACAAGTGCGGCGAATACGGCGTTCCAGCCAATGAATCGACCCAAGAGAGGCCGTTCAATGGCCTCGGTTTCTGTGTGCATCTCGGCGCCACCTTCCTAAGGAGTGCGCACAAATTACATCGATGCAACCAGCGAAACGGGGACCTCCCAAAGACAAGGGGTCACGTTTCGCCCAGATCTACCCGTTTCCCCTTGTTCTGGAGGCCGCCACCGGCGTTTTCGCCGGTGGGAGACTCCAGAACGGGGTGAGTTGGGGGGTTACTCGACGAGGATGGTGCCGGGGCGGTAGGTCGACCACGAGAACCAGAA